>NZ_KK211377.1:67848-184295 GCF_000621965.1 Methanobrevibacter wolinii SH | reverse complement strand
CAAATATATATTTGTTGCACTTATTATTTAAATTTATTGGTTTAAACGACCTTTTTTTATTAAATTACTAATTTTACAATTGTATTATTACAAAACAAGAATATACAATAATTAAAAATATAAAAATAAGAAAAATGAGGGCTCAAAAACAAGTCAAAAATTCAGGCCCCTAAATATATTAGTAAATTATTAAAAATATAATAGAACTTAAAAATAGAATATATTAAAAAGATAATAAAAAATAAGAAGAATTTAAAAATAAATTTAATTTAAATTTAAAGGTTTATTAAACAATGCAAAGTCTTGAACATATTCTTTTCCAGTAATCATTGCAATTCTAGCTTTTTGAAGTTCACTACCCATATAAGCTGCATGATCCATCATAGAAATAAGTCCTTGCCTTACAAGTTCATCATATATCTCTTTTGGATATTTACCTTCAACAACAATATCTGGGACAGTTTTCTTAAAATGAGTTACTACAATTTTTCTATCTTCAAACTTATCTGCATAATCTACCCTTATTTTAAAACTACCTGCACGATCACGTACAAATCTTTTAGACTCTTTTGCTTTAATAACTTCCAAATTAGAACTATCTTCAATCATTTCTTCTCCAAGAATATCATTTCTTTGTTTTTTATCTTTAAATCTTAAAAGATTTATACCTAAATCTTTAGGTATTGAAGATCTATGCTTAGCTAAAAACATCATTTTACTTGCAATAGCAAGTTCATATACACTACCTTCAGTTTTTCCACTTTCTTCAGGAGTAAATAAAACAGATGCTCCAATTTCCATAGCAATACCTGCAAGTAATGTATTAGCACCTACAGAGTCAGTATCCATAAGTTCAGTTACATTACCTACACCAAAGAATAAAGGATAAGGATTTTTTTCTTTAAACTCTTTGCATGCAATAATAGAATCAACAATACTAGAACTATTTACTGGATCAAGAATTAAATCTGCAATAAAATCTATTTGTTTACCTGAAGAATATTTATCACAATATCCAATAAGTTCATCAATATATTCTAAACGTTCATTTATAGTATGAGGAACTTTATTTACAGCAAAATTTGTTGGAAGAAGTACTGCTGGAACATCATATTTATCTAGTAAAGGTACAAGTTCTTCTGCATGTCCTAAATCTAAACTTAACACAAGATCAATACCATTTTCAAGAGCAACTTTAATCTCTTTAGGATTCAATGTATCAATACTTAATGGTCTATCTCCAACAATAGGCCTTAAAGTTTTAATTAAATCTGGAATCATATCAGAATTGTCTTCACCTGCAGCCATTCCAATATCAATCATATCAGAACCACTTTCAACAAAATGTTTACATTTTTTAATTAAACGTTCTTTAGAAAGAGAAGGTGCATTTGCAATTTCAGACAATACTCTAATTGGGAAATCTTCACCAACAGGTAAATTTCTAACTAATATATTATTTGGTTTTTTAAGAAGTTCTTCTCTTTTATCAGTATCATTTTCAAAATCTTCAATAAATTGAAATGCCCTTTTTCTTTTTTCTTCTTCAATTAATTTATCTGCTGCTTTATCTGTAGCTAAATCTAAATCATTTATTAAATCAATAACCATACCTAAATCAGCACAATCAGTTGGTCCTTTAAATGTAGGGATACCTAGCTTTTCATTAATTTCATTAGTTGTTTTTCTTATTAAACCTGGAACCAAAATCATGTCAATTGTAGATAACTCATTTTCATAATTATCTTTAACTTCTTTTATGATTTTATTAGGAGTTAAAAAAGCAGCTACTTGAGTATTTGCTTTATGAACAATAACATCTTCTTTTGAATTTTTTACAATATCAATAATTGCAGGATATGCAAGATTTCCAGTAACAATAAGTATTTTCATAAAAATCCCCTTAATAATTAATATAATACATATTTATTTTACTAATTATTAACTTTTTTTAAAATAAGTTTAACCTATAAAAATAGCTAAAAAAAATAAGTTTTATTAAAATTCACTAATATTTAAAATGAACTTTTTAAAATTTAATTTCAAGTATTAAAGATTGTTTAATTCTTTATAAAAAATAGAATTTTAAAAAAAAAATTAAAAAAATGTTAAATTATTGTTCATTATGAATAAATTTATAAAAAACCATTTTAAATTTATCCACAATTGAATCATTAACATTTTCAAAATTAACATCATCATCTCCATGAGCCATGAAATAATCTTGTGCTGAAAGAAGGTCTACTCCCCTCATAACTTTAGCATAATTACCATTTGAATCAATAAACCTTGCTTTAACATTATCGGTAAGATAAATATTTAAATCACGAAGAATTCTTTTTTTCAATTCATCACTATAAATAGGGAATGCAATTTCTACCCTTTTATTCATGTTTCTAGTCATTAAATCAGCACTAGATAAATATATCTCAGTATTAGATGGAGTGATAAAACAGTATATTCTAGAATGTTCTAAGAATCTTCCAACAACACTTATAACCTCAATATTATCAGTTACTCCAGGAATTCCTGGAACTAAACAACAAATACCACGAATAATTAATTTAATTTTAACTCCTTCTGCAGAAGCTTGTTGTAATTTATCAATCATCTGTCTATCAGTAAATGAATTCATCTTCATAATAATACTAGTTGGAATTCCACTTTTAACATTTGTAATAGCTCTATCAATTTTTTTAATAAGATTTTGTTTAAGAGAAGTTGGTGCTACTAAGAAATGTTTATATTTACCATTTAAATTAGATATTGCTAAATTTTTAAAGAACAATGTAGCATCTTTACCTATTTCTTCATTACTAGTAATTAAACAGTAATCAGTATAAATTTTACAGGTTTTTTCATTATAATTACCAGTACCTAATTGAGTGAAATATTGTAATTCATTGTTTGGTCCTTGTCTAACTACAAGACATATTTTTGAATGTACTTTATATTTATCATAACCATAAATAACTTTAGCACCTGCATTTTCAAGAAGTTCTGCATAATAAATATTATGACTTTCATCGAAACGTGCTTTTAATTCCATTAAAACAGTGACAGTTTTACCATTTTCAATAGCAAGAAGAAGATTTTTAACAACTTCAGAATTATTAGCTAAACGATAAATTGTCATTTGTATAGATAAAACATTTTCATCAATTGCTGCTTCATGTAAAAATTTAACAAAAATCTCAAATGATTGATATGGATAAAAAAGTAAAACATCTTTTTCTTGAGCTAAATCCATTATTCTATTATTTTTAAAAATTGGATTAAATTTAGATTTAAATGGTTTATAAGAAATTTTCTCAAATATTTTAGGTTCTACATGCTTTAATTTATCATAAACATCAGAAACATAATCCATATTAATAGGTGTTTCAGTTAAGAATACTTGTTTTTTAGATAAATCAAATTTTTTAATTAAAAATTTAACCATATCATCATCAAAGTACTTATAAAATTCAAGTCTTATAGGTGCAAGACGGTTTCTTTTTTTAAGAATCTTTTTCATATATCCCCTATAATCTTCATCTTCATCAATTTTAGATTTAGATAAGTTAATATCTGCATTACGTGTTAAACATACAACTGTTTTAAAATCAATTGAATAATTAGTGAATATATCATTAACATATTCATATATTAAATCTTCAATTAACATATACCTTAAAGAAGATTCAGGTGAAAATACTACTTTAGGTAAACTATCTGGAATTTGAATAATACCAAATTCTTGTTTATTATCATCTAAATTAGTCATTGAAATAATAATATTCAATGCATTATTAATTAAATGAGGAAAAGGATGTTGTGGATCAATAATTTGTGGAGCTAATACAGGGAAAACATGATCAAAAAAATATTTATTGTAAAATTCTGCTTCTTTCTCATGTAAATCAGCAAATTCTAACTGTTTTATATTATGTTTATTTAATAATTTTTTAGATATTTTTTTAAATATTTCATCTCTTCTTCCATATAAACGTCTAGTTTCTTTAAATATGTGATTTAATTGCTCTTGTGGAGTCATACCTGTTTTATTATCAATATCATTCTTTTTAACAAGAGTTAAATCATAAAGAGAACCACAACGAATCATGTAAAATTCATCAAGATTACTTGTAAAAATGGATATGAAGTTTAATCTTTCAAGAAGAGGAACAGTATTATCTTCAGCTTCTTCTAATACTCTTTCATTAAATTTAAGCCAAGATAACTCTCTATTTTGTGTAAAACTATAATTCCTTTTCTTTTTACTTTTTTTATCTTTTTTAGATTTTTTAGATTTTTTTGACATGAAATATCAATTCCCCATTATAATGAATTTTAAATTAATATACTTAAAATAATAACTCATGACTTAAGATAATAAATCACAATACATAGATATTATAATTATATTTTATATATTTATAAATTTTAAATTAAACAAGTGAATTTAATATTGAATATAAACAATATTTTAAAAATTGTTTAATAAAAAGATACAATAGTTTTAAAAATAATTATAAAAGAATAAAATTTAGATAAATAATTAATTAAACCTTTAAAAGAATTTCCAAGTTCTGTGCTTACTTATATATAAAATTTAGACAAATTATTAATTAAACCAAAGTTTTAACTGAAAATATTAAATTTAAAAAAATTAAAATAATTATTAAATTAAAATTTGAAATCTTTAAATTTAAGATATATTTTCAGTAAATAAAGAATTTAAAAAATTAAAACCTAAAATAAAATATCTTTTCAATATTTAAATTAAGAATTAACTTAAACTTTAATTAATTTAATATAATATCATTTAAATATGTAATTTAATTAATCATTAATATATTTTTTATAAACATTTTCTATAAAGAATCCTTCCCTTACACCAAATTTACTTACCTGAATTTCATTACATCCAAAATATTTAGTTAATACTTTAAAAATTAATAAACCAGGTACAACTGTATGGATTCTACTAGGTTTTACATGTAAAATAATATCATAACTTGATCTATCACCATTAGATAATTTTCCATCTAATTCAGTAAGCATTTCAACAGGAATACAATCTTTCTTTTTAAGTAATCCAAGTTCAGATAACATATTATTTACTGCACGTATAGTACCACCTACACCACACATAAATGGAATTTTTTTATCATATTTAATATTAAGTTTTTCAATTTCTTTAAAAACCCTTAATTCAATTAATTTCTTTTCTTTAGCATTAGGAAGAATATGTGAAACATATTCATTAAATAAATTTAATGAACCTATAGGCATACTATAAGATTCTATAACTTTATTATTTTCATATATTACAATTTCAGTAGATCCACCACCAGAATCAATAACTACTCCATCTTTTTTACTACAATTTTTTTTAGCTCCAATAAAACTAAGTTTAGCTTCATCTTCAGAAGGTAAAATACTAACATTCATTCCAATAACATCTTTAACACATTGAACTACTTCATCAGAGTTATCTACATTACGAATAGATGCAGTTGTAAATGCAGTAAAATCATGAATATGTAAAACTTTTAAATCTTTTTGCATATTTTTTAAAACATTGATTAATTTTTTAATAGCTTTTTTTGGAAGTTTATTATCTTTAACATATGCAATTAAACCTAAAGTTTCTTTTTCTGAGAAAATTTTTGAAAAATGTTTTTTATCATAAGAATACACATTCATACGAACAGTGTTTGAACCAATATCAATAATTCCATATAACAATTTAGACACCTGTAATTATTAAGATATAATTATATATAATATTATAATTATTTTTTATTATTTAAAATTATACTTTTTGTGAATAAAAATTCATATTATTAGAATAAAACTTAAATAGAAAATTAAAATACATTATAAAAATATAATAGAAAGAAAAATTAAAAAATTATAAAAAATATATAAAAAATTAAAAAAATAAAAAATTATAAAAAAGACTACTATATTAATAATTTAAAAATAAAATAGATAAAAATCGATTTAAGTAAATTTTAAAATTTATGTTCGTCATTATAAAAAACAATAAACAAAATAATATTTTAAAGCAAAAATAACATATCTTTTTTGTTTAATTTTAATTAAAAATATAATAAAAAATATACAAAAAAATAATTTATAATGATTTTACATGATAAATATAATTAAATTTATATACTTGGTAAATTATAATAATTTATAATGATTATACATGATAAATAATTTTTACTAATCATCAAAATTTTTTAAAAAATGGAGGAAAGATAAATGATTGAAATTCGCTTTCACGGACGTGGAGGTCAAGGTGCTGTAACTGCAGCTGAAATTTTAGCAAAAGCAGCATTCGAAGATGGTAAATATGCACAAGCATTCCCATCTTTTGGAGTAGAAAGAAGAGGAGCACCAGTAGCAGCTTTCACAAGAATTGATGACAAACCAATACAATTAAGATATCAGATTTACAATCCAGATCACATTATTGTACTTGATGATGGATTAGCAAATGTAGTAGATATCTATTCTGGTATTAAAGAAAATAGTGATGTTGTAATAAATACTAAACATGATATTAATAGTGATAAAGTACCAGTATATAAAATTGATGCAACTAAAATTGCACTTGAAACTTTAGGAAGACCTATTGTAAACACTATTATTTTAGGATACTTTGCTAAAAAAACAGGTATTGTAAGTATTGAATCATTAGAAAAAGTTATTAGGGAAGTATTCCCTGGTAAAATTGCTGACAAAAACGTAACAGCTATTAAAAAAGCTTATGAATTAGAATAGGTGATTATATGAGACCATCAGTAGGATGTACAAATAATAAACCAGGTAGTACAAAAATTAACAAAACTGGAAGTTGGAGAACATTTAAACCTATTAACAATCAAGAAAAATGTGTCAAATGTAATAATTGTTACATATTCTGTCCAGAAGGTTGTATAGACACAGAATTTAATATTAATTATGATTATTGTAAAGGATGCGGCATATGTGGACAAGAATGCCCAGTCAATGCTATTGAAATGGTAATTGAAGAATAAAAAATTAAAGGGAGAATTTAATAATATGACAAAAAAAGTTATGACAGCAACAGAAGCTATATCCGAAGCTGTAAAATTAGCTAAACCAAAAGTTATTCCTGTTTATCCTATCACACCAATGACTACAGTAGCAGAACATATTGCAGATTATGTAGCTAATGGTGAATTAGATACTGAATATATTAGAGTAGAATCAGAACATTCTGCAATGAGTGCAGCAATTGGAGCAAGTAGTACTGGTGTAAGAACTTTTACCGCAACTTCATCACAAGGATTAATGTATATGCATGAAGTATTATTTGCAGCAGCAGGAATGAGAGCACCTATAGTCTTAGCAGATGCAAACAGAGCAATATCTGCACCATTATGTATTTGGAATGATCAACAAGATTCTATTGCACAAAGAGATTCTGGATGGATTCAACTTTATGCTGAAGATGGACAAGAAGCATTAGATATGGTACTTGCTGGATTTAAAGTAGCAGAAAATGAAAATGTTTTATTACCAGTTATGATAACCATTGATGGATTTATCATTACTCATACAAATGAAGTTGTTGATATTCCAGATCAAGAACAAGTAGATAAATTCTTACCAGATTATGTACCTAAATATTCTTATTTAGACCCAGAAAAACCTGTAACTGTTGGAAGTTTTTCAGATCCAAGATTTTATATGGAAGCAAGACATGCAATGCAAGTTGCAATGGATAAATCAATAGATGTATTTGAAGATGCATTTAAAGATTTTGAAGAAATCTTTGGAAGACATCATGACCTTATTGATACATATAGATGTGAAGATGCAGATATCATATTCGTTGCATTAGGATCTGTTTGTAGTACATTAAGAGTTGTTATTGATGAAATGCGTGAATCTGGAGAAAAAGTAGGACTTGTAAAAATATTATCTTACAGACCATTCCCTGGAGAAAAAATCAATGAAGCTGTTAAAAACGCAAGTAAATTAGCAGTACTTGATAAAGATATTAGTTTTGGTGTTGGTGGAGCATTATATGAAGATATGAAAACCAACGTAGACAAAGAAATGTATAACTTTATTATTGGATTAGGTGGAAAAGATATCACTCCAAGTACCCTTTATGAAATATTAGAATTAACTAAAAACCCAGTTGAAAAAGTTAATTGGGTAGGAATAGAGGAGGATGAATAAGATGGATATACCTAAAGAAGAATTATTAGCACCAGGACACAGAGGTTGTGCAGGATGTGGAGCAGCTATTGGAGTAAGATTAGCACTTAAAGCATCTGGAAAAAACACTGTTGTAATAGCTGCAACTGGATGTCTTGAAGTTATGACTACCCCTTACCCAGAAACTGCTTGGGAAGTTCCATTTGTTCATGTAGCATTTGAAAATGCAGGTGCAGTAGCAAGTGGTGTAGAACGTGCACTTAAAAGCCAAGGAAAAGAAGATACACATGTTGTAGCATTTGGTGGTGACGGTGGAAGTGTAGATATTGGTTTACAATCTATTTCAGGAGCTATGGAAAGAGGACATAATATAACATATATTTGTTATGATAACGAAGCATATATGAATACAGGTATTCAAAGAAGTGGAGCTACCCCATGGGGAGCATCAACTACTACATCACCAAGCGGTAGTGAAAGTTTCGGTGAAGATAGACCTAAGAAAAATATGCCAATGATTATGGCTGCACATGGAATTCCATATATTGCAACTGCTTCTATCGCATATCCTGAAGATTACATGAGAAAAGTTAAAAAAGCAGTAGAAACTAAAGGACCTGCATATATCCATTTAAATCAACCTTGTACTACTGGTTGGGGATTTGCTGCATCTAAAACCATAGAAGTTGGAAGACTTGGAGTAGAAACTGGATTCTGGCCATTATATGAAATTGAAAATGGTGAATTCAAAGTAACTTACAGGCCAACTGAAAGAAAACCAGTTATTGAATACTTAAAAGCTCAAAAAAGATTTAAACATTTAACTGAAAACGAAGTACAAATAATCCAAGATTATGTAGACAACCAATGTGACGAATTAGGAATCTGAGGTGAGAATATTGAAAAAAATATTAGTACAAAGAGATATTTGTGATGGTTGTAAAGATTGTGAAAAAGCTTGTGAATCATTACATGGTACCTCTAGAATAAATATTTTAGAATATGAAAATTCTTACTATCCTGTTCTCTGTCAACAATGTCAAGATCCATCTTGTGAAGTTATTTGTCCTACTGATGCAATGACTAGTGAAGGTGTTGACTCAGAAAAATGTATTGCTTGTGGTTTATGTGCATTAGCATGTCCATTTGGAGCAATTAGTATTTATGATAAAAGTTCTGAAAAATGTAATAGATGTATAGATAGACCAGAAGGACCAGCATGTATTAAAGCTTGTTCTAAAAGGGCAATTTCATTAGTAGACACTGATAAACTTGTTGAAGAAAAACGTAAAGAATATGTTAAAAAAGCATTTGGACACAGTAAAAAACAAAGAAGTGTATTAAGTGTTTTAACTAGTGGTTCTAGATCACAAAAAATACTTGATGAAAAAATTTCAAAATAATCAACAAAGGAGGATAAATATGAGAGAACTAGTATTAAATCCTGAAGAATGTGTTGATTGTGGAAATTGTGAACGTGCTTGTCCAAACAATGCAATACATCTTTATGGAAATGTTCCATTATTCTGTATGCATTGTAGTCCAGATAAAGCACCATGTCTTAAAAATTGTCCAGAAGGAGCAATTGAATATGTTGGAGGAGCAATAACAATCAATGATGAAAAATGTATTGGTTGTGGAATTTGTAGAGATGTTTGTCCAATAGGTGCAATACATATGGATGATTCCCATGCAAAAAAGTGTGATTTATGTATAAACAGAGATACACAATATTGTGTAGAATCTTGTCCTACAAATGCGTTAACTTCAAGTTCACAAGACATGATTAATAAAAAAAGAGCTAAACTTGCTAAAGAGCTTAGTTTATTAAAATCTAAAAATAAAATTTTACTTGAAAAAGAATAATTTAAATCATATTATTCTTTCCCCTATTTTTTATAAATTTTAATATATTGAAATCCTATTTTTTATATAATTTAAAAGTATTAATACTCAAGAATTAAATTTAAAAAAGTTATTTAAAAAATAGAATGATTTTCAATAAAACCTAAATTTTAATAATTAATAATTAAATACTATTTTTAAAAATAAAAACTTATTTTAAATTTATTATATTTAGTAAATTCTATTTTTCATAATAATACATAGTATTTATTTAATAAGCAATTAGTTTAGACTAAAATAAAATATTATAAGCATTATAAAAATATAAATTTATATATCAATTATAATTTTAAGAATAAAAAATAGATTTATAAAAATAAAAAACTATGAAAAAAATAAAGAAAAAAATTTATAAAAATAAAAAGCTATGAAAAGAAAAAATATAGAAACTTATTTAATTTTTTAAAAATAAAATACAAATATTATTCTTATTAAAAATTAAAATTGTACATAATTTAGATAATAATTTATTGATGATAATATGATAAGTGAAAAAACAATTGAAAATACTGTTTGTCAACTTTATAAAGAAGCAGTAAATGATCTTAATGAAGATGTTATTAAATCACTAGAAAATGCTCTTAAAAATGAAGAAGATGATATAGCTAAATTAAATATTGAAGCTATATTAAAAAATATTAAAATAGCTCACGAAAAACAGATTCCAATGTGTCAAGATACAGGTCTTGGAATAATTTTTGTTAAACTTGGAAATGTTCAAGTTGAAAATCTTAAAGAAGGAATTAAAAAAGGAGTTGCAAAAGCAACAAAAGAAGTTCCACTTAGACCAAATATTGTAAATCCATTAACAAGGAAAAATTCAGGTAATAATATAGGTGTTGAAATACCATACATTAATATTGAACTTACAGACACAGATTACCTTGAAATAACAGTGCTTCCAAAAGGATTTGGATCTGAAAATAATAATAAACTTAAAATGGCACTTCCAAGTGAAGGAAAAAAAGGAATAAAAGAGTTTACAGTCCAAACAGCACTTCAAGCAGGAGGTAAACCTTGTCCACCTATGGTAGTTGGTGTAGGTGTTGGAGGTACATCTGACTTTGCTATGAAACTTGCAAAAGAAGCATTACTTGAAGAAATTGGAAAACCAAACGAAGATCCTGAACTTGCAGAATTAGAAAAAGAAATTTTAGAAGAAATTAATGCAAATGGAAAAGGACCAATGGGGCTTGGTGGTAAAACAACTGCTCTTGATGTTAAAATTAAAAAAGTTGATACACATACAGCAGGTTTACCTATAGGTGTATGTATACAATGTTGGGCAAATAGACATGCAAGTAAAATATTAAAAGATGAATAAATTAAATTAAAATATTTAATATATTATTGCTTTTAATATATTCTTATTTTTAATATATAAAAATCAATTATCAATTAAAAAATCAGAGTATTAATTTTTATTATTAGTTTAAAATATAATCAAATAATATAAAAAAAGCTTTTATTAATACTAAGTCTGTTGAAATCTTATTTTTTATAATAATTTAAACAGTATTAATACTTAAAAATTAAATTTAAGAAGATTTATTCTAAAAATTAAAAAGATTTCAACAAGCATAAATACTTAAAAATTTTAATACTAAAAATTAAAATAAAAAAATAAAAAAAAGAATAAGATAAATATTTATCTTAAATTATTCATCCTTTTTATGAATTGGATTATGTTGTTCTTTTTCAACAAATTTAGAAGCATCTTCTTTTAAGAAAGGTTCCTCATCATCATGATGAGGTTGATTATTTGGCCTTCTAAGAGTCATCATATAAATAGTTCTAGAACCAATAGCTACTGTACGATCTGCAATACGTTCAAAGAATCTTGAAATAAAAATAATTTGAACAAAACACATAACATCATATTGTGAATCATCAGAAGCAATATACTTAACACATGAATTCAATATTTTATCAAATAAACTATCAATTTTATCATCATCTTCACTTAATTCACTAGCCATTGTAATATCATAATTTAAAAATGCACAAATAGATTTTGAAATCATTACTTGTGTATAATCTGCCATATAAGATAATTCTTCAATTAATTCAGAAGGTACTTCAAAATCATTTAATTTTTCAATAGCTTCTGCAATATTAGAATCTAAATAACCAATTCTTTTAAGATGGCTAATATTTCTTACAGTAGACTGAATATATAATAAATCAGAAGCAACAGGTTGTTCTGATGCTAAAAATTTAATACAATCTCTTTCTAAATCAAATACTGCAAGGTCTATTTCTTCACTATTAGCTAATATTTCTGTTTTAATATTGTCATTATATTCTTTTAATAATGAAATAACTAAACGAGTATTATCTACTACTTTTTGACCAATATCTTTTGTTTGTTTATATACTAATTCAATCCTATCTTTAAAATTTGAAGTTGGATAATCTTTTATAGTGTATTCTTCATCCATAAATTATAACTCCTTTAATGAAAAAATTCTATTTAATCTAAATATGAAAATATCTTCTATCCAAATCTTCCAGAGATATATTCTTCTGTTTTTTCTTCTTTTGGATTTACGAATAATTCTTGTGTTGGACCATGTTCAATAATTTGACCATTTAAGAAAAATGCAGTTGAATCTGAAACCCTTGTTGCTTGTTGCATATTGTGAGTAACAATTACAATTGTATAATCTTTTTTAAGTTCAGTCATTAAATCTTCAATTTTTAAAGTAGAAATTGGATCAAGAGCAGAACAAGGTTCATCCATGAGAATTACTTCTGGTTCAATAGCAACAGTCCTTGCAATACACAATCTTTGTTGTTGACCACCAGATAATCCAAGAGCAGATTGATCAAGTTTATCTTTTACTTCATCCCAAATAGCTGCAGATTTAAGTGCTGCTTCAACTTTTTGTTTAATATAATCTTCATCTTCAATACCATGAATTCTAAGACCATAAGCTACATTTTCAAAAATTGATTTTGGGAAAGGATTTGCTTTCTGAAATACCATTCCGACTCTTTTTCTTAAGTTAACTACATCTACACTATCATCATAAATTTCATTATTATCTAAATATACATTACCTTCATGATGAAATGTAGGAATTAAATCATTCATCCTATTTAATGTTCTAAGGAATGTTGATTTACCACAACCTGATGGGCCAATAAGTGCAGTAATTGAATTCTCAGGCATACTAAGATTAATATCATGAAGAATATGTGCATCTCCAAAATACACATTTAAATTTTCACTTTTAAGTTTATCCATTTAACGTTCCCCCATCATTTTTTCTTGATATCTGTTTACTAAATAATTTGTTATGAAAGTAATTGCTAAAACAATAACAACAAGTACTGCTGCAGTACCAAATGCATTTTGCATAGATAATCCTTCAGTTGCAAGTACATACAAGTGAAGTGGTAATGGCCTACCAGGATCTGTAATAGAAATTGGAACAGTAATTGCAGAACCCACACAGAACATTACTGCTGCTGCTTCAGATATAGCACGAGTTAAACCTAAAATAACACCAGTGATTATTCCAGGAATTGCTGCTGGTAATATTACCCCAGTAACTGTTTGCCATTTTGTAGCACCTAAACCATAACTACCTTCTTTATATAAGCTAGGAACTGAAGATAAGGTTACTTCTGCAACTTGGAAAATTGTTGGAAGTGCCATAATAGCTAATACTAAACCTCCAGATAAAACAGAATATCCTAAATTTAAGGAAATAACAAAGAATTGGAGACCAAATAAACCAAATATAATTGAAGGGATTGAAGCGAGAATTTGAGCACCAAATCTTACAATTTCTACAATTTTTCCTTTAGAAGAATATTCAGAAATATAAATTGCTGCACCTACTGCAAGAGGAGTTGCAATAACAACTGCAATCGCAGTTACATATAAACTAGATATAATCATTGGGAAAATTCCACCAGATTTACCAGAATCAATTGGATTTGAAAGTAAAAATTCCAAATTCAATGAAGGAAGTCCTTTAACAATAATATAACCAATAATAATAATTAAAATTATTAATGTTAAAAGTCCAGCAAATATAAAAACTGCATTCATTATTTTTTGTGATGTATTAGGAGATATCTTTGAACCAGATTTTTTAATCTCTTCTTCTACTGAATTCATAATGTTCCACCTCCAACATCCATTTTATATTTACGTTGTACATAATTTGTAATAAGAAGCAATATAATAATTATTATAAATAAAACTACACCAGTTGCAAATAATGCATTATAATGAAGACCAGTAGCATAACCCATTTCAAGTGCAATGTTAGAAGTTAATGTTCTAACTGGAGATAATATAGATGATGGAACTTGACTTACATTACCTGCTACCATAATTACTGCTAAAGTTTCACCTATTGCTCTACCCATACCAAGTATAATACCAGTAACAATACCAGGTAAAGCTGCAGGGAAAATAATTTTCTTAATTGTTTGCCAATTAGTTGCACCTAATCCATAAGAAGCTTCCCTATAAGAGTTTGGAACAGCTCTTAATGAATCTTGTGAAACTGAAATAATTGTTGGTAAAATCATAATTGCTAAAATAATACCTGCTGTAAATATACTAAATCCAGTACCTCCAAAATTAGTCCTAACCATAGGAACAAGTACCATTAAACCAAAGAAACCATAAACTACAGATGGAATACCGGCTAAAGTTTCAATAACTGGTTTAAGAAATTTTCTTACATTATCTGGAGCTACTTCTGCCATAAATATAGCACATAATAATGACAATGGAACAGCAAGAAGAAGTGCAAAGAAGGTTACACATAATGAACCAACAATCATCGGAAATACTCCAAATATATTATTATTAGGATCCCATTTAAAACCTAATAAAAACTTAAAAAATCCATAATCTGCAAATGCTGGCCATCCTTCAACAAAGATAAAAGCCATAATAAGAAAGATTATGAAAATTGAGAATAAAGCTGTAATTAAAAGTATACTTTTAACTCCAGTTTCTTCAGTACTATTTGCCATATTAAACCTCTTTAAACTTAACATCATAAAAAAATATGACTTAAATATCTTATAGATTTCACAATAAGAAAAAAATAGTATAATTATTAGAAATTAATTTAAGAAACCACTAATTTAAATTATTAAGTTATTATAAAAAAATAAAAAAAAATAAAAAAGTAATAATCAATGATTATTAAAACACCTTTTTTATTATTCAAACTAATGGAGAAGAATATGGTTGTTTGTTAAATAACTTCATAATAAATAACTTTTAAATTTTCAACTTATTGTTTAATAACTATCAAATATAGTCTAAAATTTATTTATTACTAGTTTTATTGTTTGATTTAACAATTTTTTCATCTTTAATAACTTTTTGACCTTCAGGACCTTGTACCCAATTTAAGAAGTCTTGAGTATCTTTATTAGGAGTTCCTTTAACTAAGAATAAGAAAGGTCTTTGTAAAGTATATGAACCATCTGCAATAGTATCATCAGAAGGAGATACACCATCAATAGAAACAGCTTTAACATCAGAAGACATATGAGCATAAGATACAAATCCTATAGCATTTGGATCTTGTTTTACAGATTGTTTAACTGCTTCAGTAGAACTTTGTACTACTGCATCAGATTTAATTTTATCATTTCCCATTACTAATTTTTGGAATGCATCTAAAGTACCTGATCCATCTTCACGACGAATAACATTAATTTTAGCATCAGATCCACCTACTTGATTCCAATTAGTAATTTTACCTTGGAAAATTTCTTTTAATTGATCTTTAGTAAGAGAGTTTACTGAATTTTTATTGTTAACTGCTACAACAACACCGTCTTGACCAAGGTTAATTTCAGTTAATCCTTGTTTTTCACTATCTTTTAATTCTTTGGAACTTGTTCCAATATCTGCAGTACCTTGTTGTGCACTTTTAATACCTACACTAGATCCCCCACCTTGAACATTAATTTGAGCATTAGGGTGAGAGACTTTATATTTCTCTACTAATTTTTCTGCTACAGGTTGTACTGAAGTAGAACCTACAATTTCAATTTTATGAGAACCCCCATTTATTGCATAGTAAGCTCCTAAAAGTACAAGAATAACAACTATTATAAGAATAATCTTTTTTGTCTTTTTTTTCATTTTTTAACACACCATTTAAAATAAAATGAAATTTAAGATGGGTTTTAGAGGAATTATTTAATGAATATATTAATAAATATAAGATAATCAAATCTCTTAAACTTCATTTAATTAAAAACATAAGATTGAAAACAATGAGTTTTTTTCAACCTCAAATAAAAATTAATTTTTGTTACATATAAATGTTATCATTTTGTGTAAAAAAATTCCCATAATGTGAAATTATTAAATAATAAGTGAAATAATATGAAAAATAATTCACATAATGAGAAATTAGAAAAAATAAAAAAAATATAAGATGAAAAAAATATAATAAAATTAAAATATAATACTAAAATTAGTATTAAAATAAAAAAATAATAAAAAAAATTCATATAAAAATAAAAATATTAAACTAAAAAATATAATAAAAAATAGACAAAATGTACAATAATTTAAGAATAGTAAAAATATATTAAAAAATATCATTCAAAAATAAACTAAAAAGGTGATAAAATTAAAAAAACTAAGAATCTTCCCTAAATGTACGAGGAGTAATTGTACGTGGAATATTCTTATGAAATTCACCAGCAGTATCTGATATTTCTACAGAAATATCACCAATACGTTCAAATGCTTTAACAACACGAGATAAATAAATATAATAATTAGAACGTTCTTTATCATCAAATGAAGTTTCCGCCATTTGAGTAGCAATTTGACCAATAGAAACTTTCTGTAATTCATGAATATGTTCTTCTAAATCCATAATTTCACCTTTAAGTTCAATATTACCACTTAAAAATGCATCCATAGAATATTCAATCATTTTATCATTAATTTGATACATTTTTTTAATATATTTCAACATTTCTTCATCTGCTTCATAAACATCATTAACAACAAATTTAGCAATATGACCACAATAATCTCCAATACGCTCAAGATCATATGCAACTTCATTATAAACAACTGTTTTTGAAAAATGAGATTGTTGATTAATACTTACAACGGTCTCAACAGATGTTCTAATTTTTTCAAACATATTATTAGTTGTATAATCCATTTTTAAAGCATCTTCTGCTTTATCATAATCATTACTTAATAAAGATTCAACAGATAATTTTAATTGATTTTGAACATGCTCCTTCATACTATTTAACATACCAGTAATTAAAATATTACCAGAATGTTGAGAAGAGTTTACACTATCATCAAAATTTTCAGCAATTTTTTCATACTTATCTAAATCAATCATATATGCTCTTTTAATTGTTCCATCATTAATTAAAGGTCTAATTAATTGAGTAACATAACGACGTGTGATTCCTAATTTATCTGCAATCTCTTGTTGAGTAGATGGATTTTCATATAGTATAATATCTAAAATATCTTTTAGAGTTCTATTACCTTTAGAAACCATACTTTCACCTCTTATATATTATGAAAAATAAAAACCTAAAAAGTTCATATAATAGGAACTAATATTCACAATTATATTTATAGAATAAAACATTTAAATCTTATCATGAATTTATAAAAAATATTATAAAATTTTTAAATTTTTTAAAAAAATATTAAATAATATAACAAAATTTAAATAAAAAATAAATTTAAAAAAGTTTTCTTGAAATTCTATTTTTTATAATAATTTAAATAAAATATTCATACTTGAAATTTAAATTTAAGAAAATTAATTCTAAAAATTATAATAATTTTAAGATATCTAAAAAAATAATAAAAATAATAATCAAAATTAAAAAGATATAAAACCCAAATTTAATTTAAGTAGAATTTAAATACTTTTAAGTTTTTTAAGCAATAATAATAAAAATAGTATTTATTTAAATTAAACCTAATTTAAAACTTGTTTTGATTTTATAATAATTAAGAAGCTAAAAATTTAAATAAATAGATTTTAAAAAAAAGTTAATATCATGAAAAAATAAAAAATAATAGATAAAATTAATTAGCTATTTTTTCTTATTTGAAAAGAATTTTAAAGAATTTGATGATGAGTTAATTTTTTCATCTTCATCTCTATAATAAGAATGAATATTTTTTCTAATTGGTTTATTATATCTTCTATTTCTTGGATTATCATATTTAAAATCTTGTCTAGGTCGATTATATTCATAATAATCATCATATTCTCTATGACTATAAGGCTCATCATAATAAATATCTTTTTCATATCTTCTTTTAGGCATATTTGGACGATAAACTTTAGAAGAAAAATTCCTATTTCTTGAAGAAGGTTTCTCAGATTTCCTCAAAAGAATTGAAAATATTACATAAATTAATATTAATGATATTAATAATGAAATAAAGAAACCAAGTTTTTGAATTACAATTCCAATAACATCAGATATTGGATTATTTAAATCTATTAATCCCCATGCTAAAAGTAAAACTCCACAAAAAACAAGTAAAAAACCATTTACTTTTTTAAGAGTTTTAGAATCAAACATTGGATAAATACCTAAAATAATCAATCCAAAACCAATAACTCTAAATAGATTACCACTAGTAACATCTTCAAGTTTCATGAAAACTAATGAAAATCCAGAACTAAAGAATGTAAATATATAACAAATTTCTATTAATAAAATAACTACTAATGGAAATATGTAAAATAGTTCTAAATCTAGGCGTGGTTTTGAAATATCAATATTCAATCCACCAGTTTCTTTATGTTTTTCATCAATATAACCAGTTATAAAGTTATAAAGAACTGATGAAAATACAGAACCTACAACAGTTCCAGATAAACCAAATTTTGCAGTTAAAATAGCGACTAGACCGGAGACAATCCCTGCCCACATAATTTTTTGATGTTCAACCAAATAAATCACTTCCGAATTTATCACTAAACTTAATAAACATTCTAATTAAAAAATAAACAAAACAAAATATTTAAATAAATTATTTATTTTTTAATTAAAACCCTTAATTAAATTTGATTCTATATTGTGTTTTTAAGTATAATAATATAAAAAACTTTCTATAAGTTAAAAAATAGATAATAGAATTTAATAAAAGTAAAGTTAGTTTAAAATTAGAATAAAATAGCTAAAATTACTTTAAAACTAGAATTAAATAATTAAAAAGAATTAAGAATTTACTAAAAATAAATTTAATAATAAAAATAAAAAAAACTAGAAACAATTATAAGAGCTTTAGGGGGGATTCGGACCCCCGACTTCCACCTTACCAAGGTGGCGCTCTACCAGCTGAGCCACTAAAGCATTGAAAAAAATAAAATCACAAAAAAGTTCAGTGCAAGGGAAGGGATTCGAACCCTCGAAGGCCTACACCAGAGGATCTTAAGTCCTCCCCCTTTGGCCGCTCGGGCACCCTTGCATACAGTATAATTTTAGTAATAACTACTATATAAATGTATCGTTTTTTACTAAATATTACTGAGAAAAAACTAAAAGAAATATTTTAAAAAATACATTTTCCAAAAAAGTACAAAATATACTTTGTTAAAAAAACTATATAAATCTTAAGATATTTAAAATAGTAATTCATATAATATTATGTATGTCATAATATAAAAAGTATACGATTAAACTAGTATATTTTTTATAAAAAATTAAAATATAAAAAAATAAATCAATATATTTAATATTATTATATAAAATTATTAAATTAGAAATCAAATAATAATTATTATATAATATCTAATTTTATAATATATTATAAAAATTAAAAAATATAGGTGTTAAATTGATTATAATAGATTCTGATGAATGTGGAGTTTGTGAAGATTGTATTGATGTTTGTCCAAACGAAGCAATAGAAAAAAGAGCATTTAAAGTAATTGTCCATAATGAACTTTGTGATGACTGCGAAGAATGTATTGAAGTTTGCCCTACTGGTGCAATATACATTGATAAAGAAGAATAAAAGGTAAAAAATATGAAAAAACCTAATTTTTTAAAAAAACTTACAATAATTGATTTTATAATAATTATTGTAATAATTTTAATAGGATGTATTGCTATTTTACATATCTCCCCTGGTTCTAATCAATCTGATTCATCATCTTATGATTCATCAAGTTTTGATAAAGTAAATCAAAAATATTTATCTTTTTATGATGAAGGAGAAATTGTTAAAACACAGATTAATGGTATAAATGCAAGTTCTGGAAATAATTTAAGTATTCAAGGAACTGTATTATGGTGTGACGATGATTATGATAATAAAAATATAAGGGTTCTCGTAGATGATAATGGAAAAAAATTACTCGGAGGAACTTATAAAAACAATCCTGATGGAGATATTTATATTAATCAAATGACATTAGAAGTTGATGGAAGTAAAATAAATAATATTACAGAAGTTAAACTAGATCCAATATCTATTAATAATTTTAATGAATTAAATAAAGGACTTGAAAACTATACAAATTATGAAGTATCAACAAAAATTTCAATAAATAATATAGACATGATATCTTGTCAAAATATAGAAAACCAAGAAATTAATATCAGTAAAAAACCATGTATAAGCTTATTAAAAGACAATCAATTAAGAGTTGTAAGAGCAAATAATAAAGACTTAAATATAGCAAATCAAAATTACAAATCATTTGAAGGAAAAACTTCACCTATTACAATAAGAATATATAATTGTACAGATGATGAACTAAACACTATTAAATCTAATTATCATATTATTAATATAAAACATATAAATAGCTAATATTCATTAAAATAGAAATAATCAATAATAAATGAGGATAATATGAGTTATATATATTCAATTATTGCAAAATTATGTAAATTTATAGAACATAGAATAAGAGAATCTTATATTTTTTATATAATTCATAGTATCTTCTTATTTTTTGACAGACAGTGGGAAAAAAGCATATTAAGAAATATTTACCCAAAACAAAATAAAGAATTTATAAAAAGTAATATACTAAAAAATGAATTATTTAATCCACTTATTGTCATATTTTTATTTAGTCTATTTTTAATACTTGGATTAAGAGCAATGTCTTATTCTTTAACAATAAATATAATAATAGCATTCTTATCATTTATTATAGGTGCAAACTTAATTCCAAAACATTTTTTTAATAAGAATAAAAAATTCTTAAAATTTAATCCAGAAGATATTTATTCAATAGGTTTCTGCTTATTAATAATTGGAATAATATTTTTCTTTATAAATATTGCTTATCTTAAAGGAATTCCTCTTTTACATCCAACATTAAGATATAAATTAGTAGCAGCATTAACAATGCCTGTATTTTTAATTATTCCTGGAATAGGCATTATGGAATCTTACTATATTCATCTTAAAACAGAAGGTAAACTTACAAGATCACAAGTAAGATTTAGATTTTTAGTCTTAAATATAATAGGAATAATATTACTTCTCGTTTTAGCATATAGAACACCAATACTTGCATTATTATTAATAATGATAATAATAGGATATTATGGAGATAGCGTTTCTATAAATGAAGTAATATTAGTTGGTATAATAGGACTTTTAGGTTTAATTGGACTTGGATACATGCGATCATTAAGTGAGATGTTAATTACAAGTAATACTAATCCTTTTTATACCTTAGAAAGTAGGGCCACATTTACATCTAATGTACTTGACTTATTAACTTTATTATCTGGAAATTTTGGTTTAATGCATGGTGGTTTTATTTTAAAAAGTTTACCTGGAAGTGATTATGGACCTAGAATGATGGTTGGACAACTTTTAAATTGGAGAAGTGGAGTTACAATTACACCAACAATTATAGGCCCTATGTTAATAGATTTTGGAAGAATAGGTGTAGCAATAGGAATGTTTTTTATTGGACTTATTTTAGGAATTGGATATAAATTGTTAAAAATAAGTAAAAATTATTTTTATATTGGTTTATATGCTCTTTTATTAACATATACAATACTTGGAATTGAAACTGGAATATTAGATATACAAGTTCTTATTTATTTCTTCATAGGAATTTTAGTATACTTAGCTAATATAATAGCTTATAAAAAACATTTAATATAAAAATTAATAAATAAAGCAATAATAATTATAAATTTATAAATTTAGATGATTAAATTAAATATATAACATCTATTATTAAATTAAAGAAATATATTTAATTAAATTAAAATTAAAGAAATAAATATATAAATAATTATATTAATAAGGATTTATAAATATAAGAAAGTTGAATATTTTATACTAATTATATTACAATTGAAAAAATATATTTTATTTTTCAATAATTATTATTTTAAAAAAATTAATTTTTGTGATAGAATGCAAAAAAATAATACAAAAGGACACAAAATCAGTGTACCTGAGAAAAAATATAAAAAAACTCCTAAAATTCCACCAAAAGGATTTAAGAGTGCAAATGACTTTTTCAATTATACATTTGAAAACAAAGATTTAATATGGATGGGTCAAAATACAAACCATTTACATGATGAAAACATCATCAATGATGCAATGATTAAATGTATTGAAAGTAAAGAATATTGCAAATACCCAGCTCCAGAAGGATTTCCGGAATTAAAAAGACTAATTTTAGAAGATTTAGATTTAGATCCTGAAATTATGGATGTTTATGTTTCAGCAGGAGCTACAGAATCTTTACATTTATGTATGCATAATATATTACAACCAGAAGATAATGTAATCACATGTGATCCTGGTTACTTAATTATTGGTTCTTTTGCAGAAAGATTTGCTAAAGAAGTTAAATATGTACCTATATATAATAAAGAATGTAATTATAAATTAACTCCAGAACTTATTAAAGAAAATATGGATGAAAATACAAAAATTATAGTATTAATCGATCCATTAAATCCACTTGGAACTGCATATACTGAAGAAGAAATTAAAGAAATTGCAAAAATTGCAGTTGAAAATGATATCTTTTTAATACATGATGTTACATATAGGGATTTTGCAAGAAAACACTATCTTGCTGCAAAATATGCACCAAATAATACTTTAACAATATATAGTTTCTCAAAAATATTTGGTATGGCTGGATTAAGAATTGGAGCAGTAGTAGCACCAAAACCACTTATTGCATCAATTAAAAATGTAGTTGTAAATGATTTAGGTGTAAATATAATTGCACAAAAAGGTGCAATTGCAGGACTTAAATCTAAACCTGAATGGATTGATAGAATAAGAGAAATCACTTTCAACAACCAAAAATTAATTAAAGAAGCTGTTGATAAAATTGATGGTATTTTCCTTCCAGTTTATCCTGCAGATGCAAACATGATGGTTATTGATTTAACTGATACAGGTATTAAAGCAAAAGATTTAGCTAACTATCTTCTTGATAAAGACATATTTGTAAGAGAAGGAAATTATACAAGTAAAAAATATGGAGACAGATATTTACGTATTAGTTTCTCAATACCAACTGAAGAAGTTAAAGTATTTTGTAAAGAACTTCCTAAAGCAATTGAAGCTCTTAGAACTAAATAATTTTTAAATTTTTTTTACTATTTTTATTTAATATAATAAATTTCTTTAATTATTTTATACCTAATTTTAAACCATAAAAATACTTAACACAAAAAACTAATTTCAAATAAACCCCAAAAATATACTTAACACAAAAAAACTAATTTCAAATAAACCCCAAAAATATACTTAACACAAAAAAACTAATTTCAAATAAACCCCAAAAAACTAAATCTAAATAAACCAATAATTACCTAAAATAACTAAAAAACAGCAAAACTACAGAAAATTTAGGGTCTGTTAAAAACTATTTTTTATAAAAATTTAAACAATAATTAATACTTTAAAATCAATTTTAAGAAAGTTTATTTTGATGATTTCAACATAGCCAAAATTTAAAAAAATAAGATATTTAAAAAATAGATCCATGTGACATTTTTTTCAATTTCTTATCATATTTTGATTTTATTGAATCATAATCCTTATCAAAGAAAGGACACCTTTCAATACAAATCTCACATTTTTCATGAAATCCAATACATTTATCTTCAATAAGATTTCCTTTATGATCAAATGCATTTTCTGGACAATATCTATTACATTTACCACAAGTCATACAATATTCAATAACCCAATTAAGACCTTTACCACGTACTTTAGGTAAATTAGAAATACTTGTTGCAATTGCAAATATTTTAGGTGCAGGTCCTTCTTTAAATATAACAGCTTTACTTCTTCCAATTATTCCAGTTTTAGAATCTTCAGCACATTTTTTAATTTCATTTTCTAAATCAATTGAATCTATAACTTCTGCAAAAAAATTATTTTTTCTTAAAAAATCAGATAATTTATAAACATTAAGTATTTTTTCATTAAATTCATCAACTAATCCTTCTTTTTCATAAAATTCTGTTTTTAATCTTAAAAAACTAGAATCTAATTTACATCTAAGAAGAATTATATTATTTGATTCATTAGGAAATTTATCTTTGATTCTGAAATTAATATTACTATAACTTATTCCATTAAATCCAAGTTCTTTTGCATAATTTTCAAATTCTTCTAATAATTTTTCACTTATTTCAGTATCAAAATCTTTTGGGTTTTCTACTTTTGATTGGTCACTTATATTTAATTCTCCAAACATATAATCCGACTCTAATAAATTATTAATATTAAACTTATTAATTATTTAATTATTATATAATCTAACATAATTAAAATTTTAGTTTTTGAAAAAAAGTTTAAATAAAGTATATTTAAAAAAATAAAGATAATTAAATAAGTATAGAATAAATAAAAAGAAAAATGACCATGAAAATTAAAAAGATAAATCAAAAAATAGTTATATTAACTAAAAGTATTGTTTTAGCAATTACGAATAATATAATGAAATCATATATAATATTAAATTAAAAATATTAAAAAATAAAAAATCAATGAAATTAAAAGAATTAATAAATTCCATATGGAATTTACATTAATCTTCTAATATCAGTCATTTCAGTACTTGCAACATTATTTAAAGCACCAATAGCTTCTTCAGTAGGGTCAGTTCCACCTTCAGCATCTTCAACAATAAAGACAACATTTAATGCAACTAAACCAAAAGCAATAGGTTCTTCAGTAATTTCATGTAATTCTGCATTTTCAGGAATTACATTTTTAATATCAGTTTTTAAAGCTTCTAAATCCACTTCTGGACTTTCAGGCATAACTTTTAAAGTTGCTGCAACTTCTCCCATAATATCTCCTCTAATAATAATAATTAAACTTAAGGTCCTTCAAAACCACAGTCACAAACATAAGAGTGACCAAAAGTACGACATTTTTCACATCTTGCAATTACTTTTCCACATACTGGACATTTGAATTGTACAAATGGTTCTGTTTGTGGAATTTCTTGTTTACATGATTGACATATAATTTTTTCCATTTAAACACCTTTAATATACGTATATTTAAAATTGTAATCTTTGGGATTTTTATTATTAACTATAACATATACCCTTTCTGGATATTTCCCATTTACAATAAAACAATCAGCCCCGAACTTAATTAATAACGAAGGAAGCATTAAATCTATTGATGTTTCATCAAAAGTTAGTAGTTTTTTTGCATCAATTTTTTCAATGAATTTTGAACCTTTCGTTTTAGGTTTTCGGGTATATATACCATTTACATTTGTAACTATTAAAAGTTTTGCATTTAGAAGGTATGCTATATAAGCAGATATTGAATCAGAACTTACATCCCAAGATTTTTCAAATGGTCTATTTTCTTTTAAAATTCCACTACAAATAAGTATTGGTATATTTCCATTATCTGATATTTCTTTAGCCTTTTTTATAGAATATGCAATATCACAATGATTTACTTTATCATTAAGTAACTTTGAAATAATTGTCATGCATTCAATAGCAGTTTCATCACTTACTTCAGGAGAAAAATGTTTATTGTTATCATATTTACGTATAAGATTTGCAAATTCACCACCACCTGTAACAATAAGCGAATTTGTTCCTTTTAGCTTTTCTGCTACTTTAATAGCATCAGATGGAAAAAGACTCCCTCCAATTTTTACAACCCACTCAATAATAATATCACCATATTTTATAATATTTTAAAAACTTAGATTAAAATTTATAATAATTTTAAATCACCAGTAATTTTATCAATAATTTCATCTTCATCAGGACCAATACCTAAACAAGTAATTGTAGATTCCGGTATCTGTGTCCTACCTGCATCAGTAATTAAACAATTTGAAACATTATTCCTTTTTGCAATTTCTTTAAGTTCAAATAAATCTTCTACTGAAGAAACTTTTAATACAACTTTAGCACATGCTTCATTTTCCCATTTTCTTATTTTATCTTTATCAGTTTTTTTATATGATCCAATTGCTGCATGACAACATTGTGCAGCTATTTTTCCTTTACCCATTTTTAAATCAGTTCTTACAACAATAGCTTGTTTCATTATATCTTCCTTAAATCATTTTAAATAGAAAAATAAACTATAAAAATAATATTTAAATTAAAAATCAATCTAAATAATATAAAAATAAAAAATTAAAAAAAACTTCAATTATAATAATAAAAATAATTAAATTTAATAAATAAAATTTTAGAATAAATTCCTCAAAATTTAATGAAATTTTTATAAAAAACTTTTAATTTTTTATATTATAATTTATATAAATTAATATATTATATTTAAGTTGATAAAATTTTTTATAAAGACAAATAACAAGAAAAATATTAATTTAAATAATCAACTTATTTTTATAATTATTTTTATTATTATATTAATTTTATTTATTTAAGGAGATAATATGAGTCGAATTTCTATATTAGACCAGGAAAAATGTCAACCAAAAAAATGTAATTATGTTTGTATTAATTATTGTCCTGGAGTCAGAATGGAAGAAGATACTATAACTATTGATGAAGAAACAAAAAAACCACTTATTTCTGAAGAATTATGTGAAGGATGTGGAATCTGTACTAATAGATGTCCATTTGATGCAATATCCGTAATTAACCTACCTGAAGCACTTGAAGACCCAATCCACAGATATGGACAAAACATGTTTGAATTGTTTCATTTACCTACATTAAAAGAAGGAACTGTAGTTGGTTTACTTGGTCAAAATGGTATTGGAAAATCTACAATTATGCGAATTTTATCTGGAGAACTTATTCCAAATCTTGGAGATTGGGAAAGTAAAGCAAGTTGGGATAATGTTATTGAATATTATAGAGGTTCTGCACTTCAAGCTTACTTTAAAAAATTAGCAAATAATGATATTAAAGTTATTCACAAACCACAAGCTATTGAATATTTACCAAAAGTAGTAAAAGGTAATGTAAATGATTTATTATCTAAAGTTGATGAAAGAAACCAATTAGATTATGTTGTAGAAAATCTTAATTTAGAAAGTGTTATTAACAGAAACATGTCTAAATTAAGTGGTGGAGAACTTCAAAGAGTAGCAATTGCAGCATCTATACTTCGTGAAGGTGACTTCTATTATTTTGATGAACCTACTTCATGGTTAGATGTAAAACAAAGACTTAATGCTGTAAAAGTAATAAGATCACTTGCAGAAGCAGGTAAATCTGTACTCGTAATTGAACACGATTTAGCTACATTAGATGCATTATCTGATAATATACATGTTTTATATGGTAAACCAGGAGCTTATGGTGTAGTATCTGGTATGAAAGGTGTAAGAGTAGGTATTAATGCATATATAAACGGTTTTTTAAAAGAAGAAAATATTAGAATGAGAAAAACACCTATTGAATTTTCAATTCGTCCACCAACACCAGAAGATGAAGGTGAAACATTAAGTTCATACAATGATTTAACTAAAGAATATAAAGGATTTAAAATATCTGCAGATGCAGGTGAAATTTACAAAGATGAAATTGTAACTGCATTTGGTTCAAATGGTATTGGTAAAACTACATTTGCTAAAATGCTTGCTGGTGAAATTAAACCAACAAATGGTAAAGTAGATACTGAAATTGAAATTGCATATAAACCTCAATATATTGTAACTGATTTCAAAGGAAGAGTCCAAGATTATTTATATATGAATGTTCCAGAGTTTGGCTCAAAAATATTTGAAAGTGAAATAGGAAACCCATTACAACTTAAAGATTTACTTGACAAAGATGTAGAACATTTAAGTGGTGGAGAACTCCAACGTCTTGCAATTGCAACTACATTATCAAAAGATGCTGATTTATATTTATTTGATGAACCTACTGCTTTCTTAGATGTAGAACAAAGATTAATTGCAGGAAAAGTTATTAGAAAAATTATTGAAAGTAAAAATGCTGCAAGTTTAATTATAGACCATGATATAGTATTTATTGATTATATATCAGATAGAGCTATGGTATTCAATGGTAAACCCGGTATTGAAGGTCATGTATCTAAACCTACTGATCTTAGAACATCAATGAATAAATTTTTATCTGATTTAAATGTTACATTTAGACGTGATAAAGAAACAAAACGTCCACGTGTAAATAAACTTGATAGTTATCTTGATCGTGAACAAAAAGAAGCTGGAGAATATTACTACCTTAAATCTTAAGTAATATTCATCTTTTACTACTTTTAAAAAATAAAATAATAAGTCAATTTTAATTATTAAATTAAAACAAGCATTTAAATTAATAAAATATTTTTTTAGTTAAAAATTAAAATTTTTAAATTATATAATTTTTTAAAGAAAATAATTATTAAGAAACAAATATAAAAAACTAATTTTTAAAAAAATAATAGATTAATGAAATAAATATAAAAAACTAATTTTTAAAAAAATAATAGATTAATGAAATAAATATAAAAAAACTAATTTTTAAAAAAAAAAAAATAAAAAATAAAAGATTAATGAAATAAATTCATAATCCAAGGAATATTTAAATTTAATATTGCAATTACTAAACCAAATATTAAGAATATAATTATTCCAAAATTGTTAAAATATAAATTACATAACTTTTTATTAGATATTTTTAAATCATATTGCTTAAAATTAACTTTATATAAATAATATACAAAAAATCCAATAGATAAACACATTATTATAAATGCAATTAAATTATAAGATTTAACAAATAAAGGATTAACACCAACTAATGATGGAACAATTAAACCTAAAAAATTTGCAATTTGATGCATTGTAATTGTATATAAAATATTTTTAGTTTTAACATAAACATGAGCAAGTACAAATCCAAATAAGAATACTCCTAAAAATTGATAAAAATTCATATGATAAATCATAAACATAAATGCTGAACTTAAAACTGCAAATAATTCACCATATCTTATCGTTCTATCAATAAGAAATTTACGGAAAAAATACTCTTCAAAAATTGGACCAAATAAGACACCATATAAAAATGTTCCAATTAAACCAGAAGATTGAAATGTTTGAAGTGGATTTGTAACTGTTGGAACAAAGATATTTTTTATTATATTACAAATAAAATACCCTAAAAGCATTAATCCATAACCCATAATAAGATAATAAATATATTCAGTTAAAGATAATTTATTTTCTTTCTTAAAATTATCAGCTTTAGGTATTTTCTTAATAGAATAATATAGAATAATAAATCCAAATATAAAACCAAAGAAATTAAATAATAATAAAATATCATTATTTCTTACTGGAAATACACTTAACAATAGTGTTGGAACAAAAAACATTATCAAAAGCAAGAGAAAATAAGAAACCCCAACTTTTGATAATGTTGTCTTCTCCTTTTTATAATCGATTTTAGGTTTGGAATCAACAGTAAAATTTAAATCATTTGAATTATTTGTTTCATCCAAAATTTTACCTCCATTAATTATATGTAAAAAATACATTACATATTATTTGTTTCTTAATATATAAGATTTATTAAAAAACTTTAAATATCCTTAAAATAATAAAAAACTATTTAAAATTAAAAATATGAAAAAATAAGAATAAAAATTAAAAATAATATAAAAAAACAAGAATTAAAGAAACTATAAAAAAAGTATTAAAATAAAAAAATTAAAAATTTAATCCATTTTAATTACTGGAAATTGAACCTCAATAATTTTATCATCAGTATTTTCAAGAAAACCTTTATGATAAATTTCTTTTGGAGAACCAATTATATCATAATTATTATCAATAGAATATTGTGCAATTTTTTTATAAGTTTCTTGAATAGTATCTCTAGTACCTTTATGATTTTCAGATAAAACAGTATGTTCAACCATTGTTGCAGTGTTTATTAAATCACTACCATTAATTTTTTCTGAAATAGGATAACCAACATCATAAACAACTTCTTCAGGTCCAACATTTTCAGGAAGTTTATAAAAAATCATAAATGGATCACCAGTAGTGTCAAGTTCATTAGATTCAATCCATCCAGATAATCTTGCGAATAATAATTTTGCTGTTTCTAAAGAACCTTTATTACTAATAACTGCAATATTTTCTTCTTTAATAGTTTTTTCTTCAACCATAAATACACCTCTAAATTTTTTAGTAAATAAATAAAATTTAAAATATTATAAAATTATTAATTTCATAATATAAATAATTTTTTTAATTAAACAAAGTTACTTCTACTATTTCTCCTTCTTCTACCATTTCTGTATTTTTAGATACATTTACATAACCATCAGCACGAGCAAGAGAGAATATTGCACCAGAATCTTTAAATATAGGAATTACCTCTCCATTATCATAAGTTACTAATTGATATTGTTCTCTTCCAACTGCAGAGTGAATTCTTTTTTTAAGTGTTCCTTTAACAGTATTAAGAGTTTTTTCTGAAATTCCTGCAAGTTCTCTTATTACAGGAGCTACAAATACATTAAATATTACAAGTGCAGATACAGGATTTCCAGGTAAACCAATTACTAATTTATCATTAACAACTCCAAGTATTGTTGGTTTTCCTGGTTGAACAGCAATTCCATGAAGTTTTACTTCACCAATATCATCAAGAACATGTTTCAATACATCACCAACACCTGCAGAAGTTCCACCAGAACATATTAAAATATCATGTTTATTAAGAGATTTAAGAATAATTGATTTTAATTGATTATAATCATCTTTTATAATCCCTTCTTTTGTAGCGATTCCTCCAGCAGCACTTACTCCATTTTTAATCATAGTACTATTTACATCATAAATTTTAGATTCTTTAAGTTCAGAACCTGCTTTAACTAATTCATTACCTGTTGATATTACAGCAATATCTGGTTTTTTATAAACTTTAACATTAGTAAATCCTTGAGCTGCTAATACACCAATTTTATCAGCAGTTAAAACAACACCTTTTTTAATAAGAAGTGTATCTTTTTTAACATCAGATCCTTTTTTACCAACATCTTGAGTAGGAGTTACACTTTTATAAAGTTCTACCTCATTTCCATCTTTTAAAGTATATTCAACCATTAAAACAGAATCTGCACCTTTAGGTAATGGTGAACCAGTACTAATTTCTACAGCAGTTCCTAATTCAACAGTTTTTTTACTATATGAACCTGCTTCAAGAGAATCAATAATTTTAACTTTTTTTGGATTCTCTTCAGATGCACCATAACTATCCTCAGATTTAATAGCAAAACCATCTTTTAAAGCTCTATCAAATGGTGGAAAATCAATACGACTATAAATATCCTCAAAAACTATTCTATTATATGCTTCTTCTAAAGGAACCTCTTCAGATTTTGATTCATAAAATTCATTAAAATAAGTTTTAATTAATTCTTTAGCTTCATCTGGTTCTTTTATCTGTAAAAATTCAGTACCCATTTAATCACCTTATAAAATTATAAATAAATAATAAAAATAAAGTTTAATTTATATATAAATAAATATTTATTAAAACATTTAATAAATTTTTATATTTAATTATCTTAAGAGCTAATATAATATATAATAAGTTTTTATAATATGAAATATAAAATATTAATATTATATATTTAAAATGTAAAGGCTTTTTTTAAATATCACAATACTTAAAATTTTATAATTATTATTATGTATTGAATTAATTAAAAAAATCGGAGGAAAATACTTGGCAAATAAAAACAAAAATAATAACAATCAACAACAAAGTTACAGAAGGGTAAGAACTCCACGTAAAGGAGAAATTGCAGGTGTTGTTGAACAAATTATGGGACATGGAAAACTTAAAGTAAGATGTGCTGATGGTTATACTCGTATGACACGTATTCCAGGAAAAATGAAAAAAAGAATTTGGATTCGTGAAGGAGATGTTATCCTTGTAAAACCATGGGATTTCCAAAGTGAAGAAAAAGCAGATGTAATTTGGAGATACACAAAAACAGAATCAAACTGGCTTGATAGAAAAGGATACTTAAAAATGTAAACCTTTTTTATATCTTTTTAAATTTTTAAATAACTAATTTTATTATATAACTTTTATTTAACTACCTAAAAAATTACTATTTTTAATAACTTTGGTGATACTATGAATCAAAAAATAGCTAAAGCTGATGAAAAAGTACAAAAAATAATATCTGAAAAACGTAAAAAAGATGCAGATGATAGGAAAGTAGGTAGTGAGATTTTTGATAATAAAACTCTTGAAACACTCTATAAATTATCTAATAAAAATTATATAGATGTTTTAAATGGTGAAATAAGTACAGGTAAAGAAGCTAATGTTTTAAAAGGTATTAAAGGAAACAAATATTTTGCAGTAAAAATATACCGTATTGCTACATCTGACTTTAAAAAAATGAATTTTTATGTAGATGGAGACCGTAGATTTAAATCTCGTCATGGCAATAAAAGACAATTAATCAACTCTTGGGTGAGTAAAGAATATAAAAACTTAGAACGTTTATATAAAGCAGGAGTTAAAGTTCCAAAACCAATTACTTATTTAAACAATGTACTTATATTAGAATTTATTGGTGATAAAGAAGGCAATCCTGCTAAAACTGTAAAATATAATCCTCCAAAAGATATTGATAATTTCTTCTTAAAAGTTTTAAATGAAATGGATAAATTTTTAAATAATGCAAAACTAGTGCATGGAGATTTATCAGCATACAATATAATGAACTTAAATGAAGAACCTGTAATAATTGATGTTTCCCAATCTGTAATTTACAATAATCCTATTTCTAAAGAATTACTTGAAAGAGATATCAATAATTTAACTAATGATTTTAAAAAATTAGGTTCAAAAATCACGAAAGAAGAAATTGAAGAAAAACTTGGAGTTAAAGATGGAATTATTTTATCATTAAAAAATTAATTAAATAAAGATATTTTAATAGAAAAATTAAAAAAGATATAAACTATTTAGAAATTAATTAAAATAAACTTATTTTAATAGGAAATTAAAAAAGATATAAACTATTTAGAAATTAATAAATATAATTATAAAAATAAAATTATATTGTTTTTAGAAAAAAGAGGTGAATTATAATGCCTGAAACAGATTATCTTAAAATCCCTCGTGAACGTGTTGGAGTATTAATTGGAAAAGAAGGTAAAACTAAAAAAATTATTGAAAACACTACTCAAACAATATTAGACATTGATAGCGATGAAGGCACAGTAACTATATATCCACAAGAAAACATGGAAGATCCTTTAGGAATATGGAAAACAAATTATATAGTTAAAGCTATTGGACGTGGATTTAATCCAAAAACTGCACTAAAATTAAAAGAAGATGAGATGTATCTTGAAGTATTAAAACTTACTGATGCAGTTGGGAAAAATAAAAAAGCATTGTCAAGACAAAAAGGACGTATAATTGGAAGAAACGGCATTACAAAAGAAATCATTACAGATATGGCAGATGTCGATATGGCAGTATATGGTAAAACCGTTTCACTTATTGGAAGAATGGAAAACATAATGGTTGCAAAAGAAGCTATAAATATGATTTTAAGTGGTTCAAGACACAAAACAATTTATAGTTATTTAGAAAATCAAAAACGTGAAAGGAAAGAAAAAGAGTTCAAAGAAGTTATGGGAATTAGCCATGAAAAAATTGAACTTAGAGACGATTTAGATTAAATATAATAATTAATCCAATTATTATATTTTCAAATTCAAAATAACTAATTTTATAAAAGTATTTTTTTAAATATATTTTAATAATCTAATAATTTAAAAACTTAATAATATACTGATTTTAATAAAATTTAATAAAAAATAGTTATAATAAACTTATTTTAAATAATTTTAGGTTTTTCAAATTCCAAAATTAATAAGGAATTTAATAATTAAAAACAAATAAAATTTAAAATTAAAATTTTAAACAAAATCTATTTTTAATAATAAAAATTTCAATAAAGATACTTCTTAATTTTTATTAGAGAATCTAATTCAAACTAATAAAAATACTTTTCAAATGCTCTTAGATATTTTTTTTAAATAAATTATAAAATATAATATAATTATAAAAAAACAATTAAAAAAATTAAGACCCCTACTTAATCAATATAATTTATATATAAAAAATCTAGTAAAGTAATTAAATTAGTAGTATATTAAAGATTAATTATTTTAATTTTATTAAGATTAAATATTATAAAAAATAATAAGAAAACATTATATATAAAAATCAATATATATACATATAAGCATTAATAATGATGTATTTTTTACTATTTTATATAGAAAATTATTTTTAATATATTTATAATTTTTTTAAAATCATTATTGCTTTAGATTTTTTATAATAAATTTTTAATTTTTAGCATTAACATGTTAATTTAATCTAAAAATTATAAAAAAACTATTTTATAAAATCAATACTTATTTAGGAGGTATATTTTGTCACAACAAGCATCAGAGCTCTTTACAAATTTCCAAGAATTAACTCCATCTGAATTTTTTAGAAAAAATAAACAGATGTTAGGATTCTCTGGAAAAATAAGATCTTTAACTATTGTATTTCACGAATTAATTACTAACAGTTTTGACGCAGCAGAAGAAGCAGGAATATTACCTGAAATTAAAATTGACTTAAGAAAAGTATCTAAAGAACATTACATTTTAAGACATGCAGATAATGGTCCAGGTATTCCTGAAGATTATATTTTAAAAGTATATTGTACTATGTTTGCTGGTTCTAAATTTAGAAATATCCAATCCAGAGGACAACAAGGTTTAGGTTGTAGTGGTTGTGTACTTTTATCACAGATGACTACCGGTAAACCTGCAAGAGTAATTTCTGGTTACATGGAAAATGGAGAGCTAAAAGGAGTAAAACTTAAATTTAAAATGGATGTTAAGAAAAATGTTGGTCTATTAATGGAAAGAGAAGAAGTTGATGTAGATCATACTGGTGTATGTATTGAACTTCAGTTTAAAGATGTTGCATATTCCATGGCAGAACAAGGTGCTTTTGAATATATCAGAAGAACCATGATTGCTAATCCACATGCTAAAATAACATTTAGAGATCCAACTGGACATAAATACATATTCAAAAGAGCAGCAGATGTTATTCCAGTACTTCCAAAAGAAGTATTACCTCACCCAAAAGGAGTTACTGCAGATGATATCCATTTCATGGCAAAACATACAGATAAAAGAAACTTTAAAAGTATGCTTACAAGTAACCTATCTAGGATGTCCAGTAAAAAAGTTAATGAAATTGCAGAAGCTACTGGAATTGATATGAAAAAACGTCCTAAAGATATGAAATGGGAAGAAGCTGAAGCAATTGTTAAATGCTTCGATAAAATGAAATTTATGGCTCCTCCAACAAATGGACTTATACCAATTGGAAGTGAACAAATTGAAAAGGGTATTAAACAAATCCTTAAACCAGAATTTGTAGAAACCATTACTAGAAAACCTGTTACATATAAAGGTGGTGTAGCATTCATTATTGAAGCAGGTATTGCATATGGTGGAGAAGCAGGACGTTTAATTAACGACCAAAGAAAATCCGAAATTATGAGATTTGCAAATAGAGTACCTTTAACTTTTGATCAAGGAAGCTGTGCAATTACTGAAGCACTCAAGAGTATTGATTGGAAACGTTACGGAATTAAAGATTTCGAAAACTCACCAATTACAGTATTTGTAAATATGATTTCTACCCAAATTCCATATTTATCAACTGGAAAACAAAGTATTGCACCAGAACCTGAAATTTTACATGAAGTAAGACAAGCCACAATGACCCTTGCTCGTAAATTACAAAAACACTTAAAACATAAAAAAACAGAAAAAGAAAAAGTAATGCGTTCTAAAATCTTTGAAGAAATAGTACCAGTAATTATTGAAGAATCTGCAAAACTTGGAGAAGTAGCAGTACCAAATTATACTAAAGTATTATCTAAAGTAACTAGAAGAGGACTTGCGGAATTACTTGGTGAAAAACCTGAAGAAGATGAAGAAGAAGAGGAAGAAGAAGCAATCTTAATGGAAGAACTTGATGAAAACGGATATGCAGTAAATGAGGAAAACTCAAATATTACAAATAATAAAAAGCAGAATTACACCGTTTCTGAAGATGATCTCATTAATGAAAAAATAATGCAAGAGAAAGAAGCAGCTAAAGAAGCAGAAAGAGCAGCAAGAAAAGCAGCTAAAGAAGCAGCAAAAGCTGAAAAAAATAAAAATGGGGATGACTAAACATGGCTGAACATGAATTAAAAAAACATATGCCTAAAGAAAAACGTAAAGAATATACTTACAATAAACTTAAATGTTTAGGTCAGGATATTATTGATGATGTTACTAAAGATAAAATCCCAACTCTTAAAGTACCATCAAGAGGAACTGGTAACATTCATTATGACCCAGACAAAAGATACTATGTATTAGGTGACAGATACAGTAAAAGATCCATGGGTAATGTTAAACAACTTAGAAAATTAGGCCAAATGGTTTGTACTGCAAATTTCTGTAAAGATCTTGTTCAGAGAGAAAAAACTGCAACTATAAGGGAAATGTATTATATTAGTGAAGGTTGGGGAGTAGAATTTAATACCCAGCAAGAATCTAACACTGTTGGAGAAGATTTGGAAGTTATGTTAGGTACTACCCGTGAAGAGCTAGGACTTATGCCAGAAGAAGATGGTGCTTCAGTATATGGAGATATTACCCTTTTAGATGATGATGTAGAAATAAATGCATTAAAAGCAGGAAAATCTGGTTATACTATTTCACCTACAATTGATGAAGTAGAATTTTTAGATTGCAATGTAGATCGTGTAATGGCAGTGGAAACCATGGGGATGTTCCACCGTATGGTTCAAGAACATGCTTATGATAAATTCAATACTCTTATTGTAGGTCTTAAAGGACAAGCAGCTCGTGCTACAAGAAGATTTATCAAAAGAGTAAATGAAGAATTAGGTCTTCCAGTATACATTTGTAACGATGGAGATCCTTGGGGATTCCATATTGGCCAAGTAATTATTTCAGGTAGTGCAAAACTTGCACATGTAAACCATGAACTTGCAACACCAGATGCCCAATTTATGGGAGTAACTGCAAGTGATATTATTAAATATGATTTACCAAGTGATCCATTAAAAGATGTAGATGTAATGAGACTTAAAGAATTATCTAAAGATCCTAGGTATCAAACTGAATTCTGGCAAACTGAAATTAAAAAAATGCTTAAAATAGGGAAAAAAGCAGAGCAACAATCTTTCTCTAAGTATGGTCTCGAATATGTTATTGATGAATATTTCCCAACTAAACTTAGAGAAATGGGAGCACAAATATAAATTTTGCTTCTAAAAAATAAAATCCATAATATTTTTATTATGGATTTATTAACTTTATTTAAAAAAACTAAAAAATTAAGATATTAAATAAAAACTATAAACTATTTTTTTCAAAATAATTATTTTTCAAATAATATAAAAAATTAATTTAAAAAAAATGTAATAAGCATATTCAACATTTAAATATGTTAAATATAATAAAATAAACACTATTTAATTAAAAATTTCAAGAATCAATGAAAAACAATTAAAATAATTATTTTAAGTGTAATCTAAAATCAAAAAATACTTTAATAAATATTTAGATAAAATAAATATAAGATTAAGAATAATTTAAATTTTAGATTAATATAAAGGAAAGAAATAAAATGAAATCTATAGCTGTAAATGGAATTGGAACAATTGGTAAAAGGGTTGCTGATGCAGTTTCAGCACAAGATGATATGAAAATAGTTGGTGTGTGTAAAACAAAACCTGATTTTGAAGCAAAAGTTGCTGTTGAAAAAGGTTATCCATTATACATCGCTATACCAGAAAGAGAACAATTATTTAAAGATGCAGGAATTGAAATTGCAGGAACTGTTGACGATATGATTTCTGAAGCAGACTTAGTAGTAGACTGTACTCCAGGTAAATTTGGTAAAGAAAATATGGATAAATATAAAAAAGCAGGAGTAAAAGCAATTTACCAAGGGGGAGAAGACCATTCACTAACTGGAAGATCATTTAACTCATTTTCAAATTATGATGAATCTTATGGTGCAGATTACTCCCGTGTAGTATCTTGTAATACAACAGGACTTACACGTTCCTTATACCCAATTAGTCAGATTGCAGATATTAAAAAAGTTAGAGCAGTAATGGTAAGAAGAGGTGCAGACCCTAATGAAATTAAAAAAGGACCAATTAATGCAATTGTTCCAAACCCTGCAAAAGTACCATCACACCATGGACCAGATGTAGGAACAGTAATGAAAGGAATAGACATTACAACAATGGCTCTTCTTGTACCAACAACACTTATGCATGTACATAATATTATGGTTGAACTTGATAGTGATGTAAGCACTGATGACATTATTGATGTTCTTAGTAAAAGATCAAGAGTTATACTTGCAGAAGCAGGTATGGGACTTGATTCTACTGCAACATTAATGGAATATGCAAGAGAATTAGGAAGAAGTAGAAATGATTTATATGAAATCCCAGTATGGAAAGAATCAATCAATGTAGTTGATAATGAACTATATTACATGCAAGCAGTACACCAAGAATCAGATGTTATTCCTGAAAACATTGATTGTATCCGTGCAATGCTTGAATTAGAATCAGATAATGAAAAATCTATTGCAAAAACAAATAAAGCAATGGGTATCTTATAAAAATTTTTAAAATCTTGAATAATATATTCAAGAAAAACTACTTTTTTTATTTCAATTTTATTTTTTTAATAAATAACTTATTTTTAATTAGAAGATGATTTTATGGATAAAATTATATTTGGACCTGCAGGAAAACCGAAAGAATATAAAGGAAGAGCATATGAAGCATGTGGATATTTAAATGAAAGAAAATTATTTGCATATGAATATCAATCTACACATGGATTAAGAATAAAAGAAGAAAGTGCAAGTAAACTTAAAGAAAATAGCCATAAAAATAAAGTACTTGTCTCAATGCATTGTCCATATTATATAAACATGTGTTCAAAAGAAGATAAAAAAATAGATAAATCTGTAGAAAGCTTATTTAATTGTGGACGAATTGGAGAATATATGGGAGCATATAGATTAGTTTTCCATCCAGGATATTATTCAAAACAAGATTCTAAATTATGCTTAGAAAAAGCTATGTTAGGATACAAAAAATTATTAAATAAATGTGAAGAAGAGGGTCTTAAAAATTACACATTTGCACCAGAAACAACTGGGAAAATAAATCAACTTGGAAATCTTGATGAAATTATTTATATGTGTGAAAACCTTGAACACTTTGAACCAACAATAGATTTTGCTCATATCCATGCAAGAAACTATGGTAAATTAAATAAAAAAGAAGATTATAATTATATTTTCTCAAAATTAGAAAATCATTTAGATATTAAAAGATTACATTGCCATTTTACAACAATAGAATATAATAAAAATGGTGAAAGAAAACATCATACACTTGAAGAAAATGATGAATATGGACCTAATATAAAAGATTTACTTGAAAATCTAATTGATTATGGATGGAATGCTACAATAATTTGTGAAACTCCTTTACTTGATATTGATGCAATAAAAATGAGAGAAACTTATGAAAAATTATTATAAGATACTTAAAAAATACAAAAAACTTTAAGAATTTAATAATAAAAATGTTAGTATTTTACTAAATTAAGATAAAAAAGCTAAACCGTTTTAATATTTTAATAATACAATCAGTAAATAAATCAAATAAAAAAATATTAATATAAATTAATTAAAATTAAAAAATAAATTAGTAATATTTATATAAGATAAATTAAAGATTAAAACATACTAATAATTAAACTTAAGATTATTAGAATTAAAAAATAATAAAAAAGTGATAAAAAATGAAAAATGAATTACCACTTGCTCCTGTAGGAAGAATTGTAAAAAATGCAGGTGCAGAAAGAGTTAGTGAAGATGCTAAAGAAGCTCTCGCTGAAAAATTAGAAGAATGCGCAACTGAACTTGCTAAACAAGCAGTAGCTTATGCTAAACATGCTGGTCGTAAAACTGTTAAAGCAGAAGATATTAAATTAGCAAAAAAATCTTGCGAATAAATTTAAACTGTTAATTCTAGAATTCTAGAATTAACTTTACAATTTTAAACTTTTAATAATAATAATTCATTTTTAATTAAAGTATTTACAAAATTTAAAATACTAAATATCAAAAACACCTTAAATAAAAAACCCCAAAAAATACTATTTTTAAACAAAAAAATACCCTAAATAAAAAAACCCCAAAAAATACTATTTTTAAACAAAAATTAATTTATAAATTTTACAATAAAAAAACTATTTTTTAATTTACTACTAAGTTTATATTAAAAATTAAAAAATCTAAAAAATAGTAAGATTAATAAATAGAAAATATAAATTATAATTTTTACAATAATTTTAAATTAATTTATATAATCCATTAATAAAATTAATTAAAACCCAATAGTAGGTGTCTATTTGAAATCAAACAATAAGAATCAAGAAATTAAAATCAAAAATTCCAAGATAATACCCAATCCTACAATTGATGAAATTCCAGCTAAAAAACTAAAATTAGAACCTGTAGGTTATCCTTTTAAATTTAGTTTGATAGAGAATATCCCATTAGAAATCTCAGATGAAAAATTATTTGAAGAATATGCGAAAGAACAATGGTTAGGTCTAGAACTTAAAACAGATTCATATCTATTTGATCAAAAAATGATTCCAGATTATGCATTTAAAATTTCACAAGTAGAACCTAATAATTCAATACTTACAAATGATACAAAAATTACAGTAGACAATACATTAAATACAATTTCTAAAAAAGCAGAACCTGAAAAATTTAATATTAAATTTGAAGACATTATTGGTCAAGAAAATGCTAAAAATAAAATAAAAATTGTAGAAAGATATGTAAAATCACCTGAAAAATTTGGACAATGGGCTCCGCAAAATATATTATTCTATGGACTTCCAGGTACTGGTAAAACAATGCTTGTTAAAGCATTGGCAAATAATCTTAATGTTCCATTATATTTAGTTAAAGCAACAAGTTTAATAGGAGATCATGTAGGTGATGGTGCACGTCAAATACATGAATTATATGAAAATGCTAGTAAAAATGCACCTTCAATAATATTTATTGATGAAATTGATGCTATAGCATTACATAGACAATTCCAATCATTAAGAGGAGATGTTTCCGAAATTGTCAACTCATTATTAACTGAACTTGATGGTATAAATCCAAATACTGGAGTAATAACTATTGGTGCTACAAACAATATTAATTTCTTAGATCTTGCAGTAAGAAGTAGATTTGAAGAAGAAATTGAATTTAAATTACCTGCAGATAAAGAAAGAAAAGAAATTATTGAAAAAAATATTAAAAGCATGCCAATTAAAGCCAATATTGACATCAGAAAAATAGTTAAATTAACAAAGGGGATGTCTGGAAGAGATTTAAAACAAAAAATCCTCAAAACTTCATTACACCATGCACTATCTGAAGAAAAAGATGAAATCGACATGTTAGATGTACAGTATGCACTAAAACAATCAAAGAAAAAAATAGAAAATGAAGTAAAAGACATGTATGAATAAATAAATTCATACTTTTATATTTTTATTTAATTAAAATAAACAATTATTAAATTAAATGAACGAAAATATTGGGTAAAAAATTTAATAATTTTAAAAATTAAAAAAAAAAAACAATCATGCAAAAATTAAAATCTACTTTTAAAAAAAAAAGAAAAGAAAATTTAATTGTATTATAATAAAAAACTTATATACCATATAAATGATATTGAATCTATTTTTTACGTTTTAAATTAAATCCTAAACCAAATAAACAAATTAAGGATAAAATCAATACAATTAAAGGATTTCCTGTTTTCTGTACAAAAATTAAATTTGAATTCTGACTAATATGTGAAATGTTTTTAGAATATTGACTGATATGTGAAATGTTTTTAGAATAATTTCCATTAGGATTTATTTTATCGTTAACAGTGACATTACAATCTGCAATATTATTACCCATATTATTATCAGTAGTATTAGAACTAAGAATAACCACATTATCAATAATTCCAGATTTCTCTGCAATACAGGTTATATTTAAAACTACTATATCATTAGAACTTAAATTACCAATATACCAATAGCCAGTATTAAAATCATATATACCTTTCGTTGCAGTAAAATTAATAAATTTAAGTTTGTTAGACAAGCTATCAACTGCACATGCATTTATTGCAGTGTTAGGACCATGGTTAATAACAACAATTGTATAGACCATTTTATCCCCAATATTAATAATTTTGATATTAGAGAATTTTTTAACTTCTAAATCTGCAATAGGAAGATAACTTACATTATCTTTATTATTAGAAATATTCCTATCAAATTCATTACCACTTACATTAACAAAGTTTATGATAGTTCCATTCATAGCCATATTAAAAACAATAATAATATTTTCAGCTTCTCCAGACTCTAAATCACCAATATCCCAAATACCCGTATTATTATCATAATAACCTTTTGTAGCATTAGATGATACATAAATAAGATTTTTAGATAATACAATATCAGTTACATTAACACGAGTAGCATTAATAGGTCCATCGTTTTTAACTGTTACTTGGTAAATAATTGTATTATTAAATGAATCAATAATAGTTTTGTTAACAATTAAATCAACTGATTCAAGAATTTCAACGGTTACATTATCTTTATTGTTAGATAAATTCCAATCCAACTCATTAGAAGCAACATTAACAAAATTAGTAACATTACCAGTACAATTAGCTTTAACAATAATGGTTAAAGCAACTTTATCCCCTGAAGATAAATCACCAATAATCCATAAACCAGTAACTGGATTATAATTACCTTTACTAGCATTAGATGATGCAAATACAAAACCATTAGGTAAAACATCAGTTACATTAACACAAGTAGCAAGATCCGGACCATTATTAAATACAATAATATTATAACTAATATAATCCCCATAATTAACACTACTTACATTAGAAGACTTAACAACAGATAAATCTACAGTGTTGGGAACCTCTATAGTTACATTATTAACATTATTTGTTAAATTAGTTTCATTTTCATCAGCAGAAACATTAACAATATTTGTTATGTTTCCAGTTCTGTTAATTTTAGCATTAAGAATGAAACTTAAAGATTCACCAGAATGTAATGAATTAACTAACCATTTAATAATATTTCCATCAATGGAATAATCCGTATTAATTGATTTAAATATTAAACCATCAGGAATAATATCTTTAACAATAACATTATGGGCAACATTAGGACCATTATTTTTTATAGTAATATTATAAACAACATCCCCATTATAAAGACCTTGTGAAATAACAGTTTTATTAATAGCTAACTCTACAAGAACTATAGAGATTGTAATATTATCAGAGTTTATATAAGTCCTATTTTCATTATTATTAGCTGAGGTATAAGTTAAATTAGCAATATTAGTAATATTTTTACCTAATATATCACTTATATTTTGATTTACGTTACATGAAACAATAACCAGGATGCTTTGATTTTTTTCTAAATAAGAACCATTGATTAGGATTTCTTTTTTAGATGCATCATAATTTACAAACCAAGAATTATTATTTACATAAACAGATTTATAAATCAAATCATCAGGTAAAACATCATTTATTTTAATATTAAAACCTGGAGAATTTCCATTATTCTTAATAATAATTGAATATTCCACAGTTTCATTAACATTATATTTAGTATCATTATTATGGCCAGATATTGTTTTGTTAATACTTATATCTGGTTCGACAATACGTACACCAACACTACTATTACTTATTAAATCACCATTTAAAGTGAGATTTACATTATTAACCTTAACCATGCCTTCAATATTACTACTATTATTTAATACAAGTACATTGATTTTAATTAATAAATTATTATCATAGATGTTTGAATTAAATGAATCTACAACTATATTAATAAACCTACCATTATTTACATTAACAGTTACTCCCCCAATACTTGAAGAATTTATGAATTTAAATCCTTCAGGAAGAACATCATTAATAACCATATTAGTATAATTACCAATAGGTAAAGTAATGTTTAAACCATAAGTGATAATTTCACCAATAGTAACATTATTTAAACCGTTATCAATAGAAGAGTTAATAACTGTTTTATCAATTGAAGGTTTTGCTAAATTAAATTTAGCAGTACTATTAGCAAAGTAGACTCTTGCTTCTTTGTTTTCAACAGGTACAGAATAGGCAGTTACATTAATATTATTAATATATGGAATATTGTTAATTAATGTTGAATTTTTAAGTGTAAATTCATAAGTAATATTTGCAGTTTCACCAACATTTAATTGATTAATAAGAACATTAACTACACCACCATTCCAGATTACAGAATTATTAACTTCTTGATTATTGATTTTAATAATGATTTTACTTCTATCATTATTCTCAATGAATCTATTTAATAACTCAGTTAAATTATCAACTACAGTAATATTGAATAATGGAGAATCCCCATTGTTTTTAACCACACTAATAATTTTAATACTATCGTTACCTTGAACATTATTAGTTTTATTGAAATTTTTACTAATGATAATATTAGGTTCAACTACATTAACAATGCAATTTGCCTTTGTAGTTAAATTATTCCAAGTAAGTTCAGCTTTATTTATTTTAGATTGATTTGCACTATTTGAACTTATATTTAATAATGTAGCATTTAAGTAAACTCTAAACTTTGAATTATAATAATCTATTAGATCTTTAGTAGTTGTACTAGGATTTGTAAATTTAATTATTATACTATTATTTTCTACAATAACTTCATACTCATCACTATTAAGTAAAACATCCCCAGTTTCACCTTTATAAATAGCTACAGAACCATTGACATACCTAAGACCATTTGGAAGAGTATCATTTATAATAATGGTATTGTATTCACCAGTTGCTAAGTTAGCACCAATACAATAAGTTATATTTTCACCAATTGTAATATTATCCTTACCATTAAGGACGGTAGAATTAATTACAGTTTTATTAATAGTTGGATTTTTAGTATAAATTGTATCATTAGCAGAACTAGAATAAATCCTAAATTCTTCACCAGTAGGTACAGAAATACCGCTTGCATTAACAATATTTAAATAGGAATTACCTATTAAAACATCATCCTTTACTTTGAAATAAAATCTAACTACAATATTTTGATTTTTATTTAATTGTTTAACTTTAATTGTAATTAATCCAGTACTATAATCAATAGAAACATTAACATTATCTATATCCCCAAGAAGAATATCATAAGTAATAGAATCTTTTGAAGCAATATCAGAAGTTAACTTAGTTATGTTATCTATTGCAGTAATGTTAAATAATGGAGTATTACCCTTATTTCCAACAGAGATATTGAAACTAATATTATCATTACCTTCAATATTGGTTTCATTAAATTTTTTATTAATTTTCAATATTGGTTCTACAATAGTAACCAGATTAGACTTAGCAGAAGCTGAACCATTATTATTCCAATTTAAACTTGCATTATTAATTTTAGATACACCCATAGTATTAGAAGAACTATTTAATACTAAAACAGTTATGTTGATTGTGAAATTACCATGATTATTACGAATAACATCTTGGGCAAGTAAATTATCAAAATTTAAAGTTATATATCTTTTTAAATTATTTTCATCATGATTAACAGAAATATTACCATAATCAGTTATTGGAGTACCATTAGCAAAGATAGCACTTCCATCAATATACTCAAATCCTTCAGGAAGGTTATCAACTATTGTAATAGAGTTATAAGTACCATTAGATAAATGAACTTTAATATTATATAGAACATGTTCACCAATACTTGCTTCATTATACTCATTATAATGAGTACCATTGATTAATGAATCTACCAATATTTTTTCAATAGTAGGATTAATCAAAGCAATAGTTGCATTAGAATAAAAACTTGCACCATTAACAGATGAATAAGTCCTAGTTTCATTAGTGGTATTATCGGGCATAGAATAATAAGTCAAATTAGCAAAATTGACATACTTAGTGTCATTAATGATTACATCTTTTTTAATACTAAATCTAAAACTTATATTAACTTTTTGGCCTATAGTTAAATTACCAAGATTAAATACAGCGATATTTCCAATCCAAGTCATGTTTTCAGTTATTGGAATACCATTTAAGTAAAATTCAATGTTATCCCTAGAATTATCTTTAATAAATCTATTTATTAATTCATTTAAATCGTCAATAATAGTCGTATTATAAGATATGGAGGTACCATTATTAAATACAGTGATAACACACTCTACTGCATCCCCACCTTCAACTTCAGTAATATTGAATGATTTATTAATCAAATTTTTTGGTTGATAAACATTAAGTTTATCAGATTTATATATGTTAACAGTTTTATTATTAACACGATATGTTAAGACTGCAGTGTTAACAATAGTTTTATTTAAGTTATTTAAAGGAATTGATGACTCATTATCAAATGGAGTGAAATATAACTGAATAGTCAAATTATCATCACTAGAAGTAGGAATTATTTTATGAATATCAATAACAATATCTGATTTAATACCAGTATTACTACCATTAATAGTCATATCATAGTCCACACTATTTTCATTAACAATATTATAACCTAAATATTTTAATCCATATACAGTATCATTAATTGTTAAATTTTTAGCAATTAAATCAGGAAAATTAATTGTTAAATTAAAAGTACAGTTTTCTCCAATTGTTACTCCGTCTTTACCAATGATATTAGATCCAACATAAATTTTAGAAAAATTTAAATCCTTTGCTTTAACTGATGCATTAGCAGAATACTCAAACTGATTACCAGAATTAACAAAGTTTGTAGCATTATCCCTTGCATAAAATGAAGTTATATTAGCAGTATTAGTAATATCTTGTCCTAAATTTGGATTTTCATTAAATTTAACATAGTAACTTATAGTAAAATTATTAGATACATTAGTGTAACCTAATTTAGATAATTTAAAACCATCACCAAATAAATCATTAGCATTGATGTCTAATTTAGTACCATTACCATAACATGCAGTAATATTAACAACATTGCCATTTCTAATTAAATCTTTATATAAATCAATGAAATCATCTTTCACAGTTATATTATAAGCTGTAGAATGTCCAATGTTTTTTACTGTAATATTATAACATAAAATAGTGTTATTTTCAACAGTAATATTATCTACAGTTTTATTAATAATTAAATTTGGTTCATTAGTTATTAAATTAATGAATACTTCATTCGAATAAATTACATTTAAAGAATTATCATAAGATAATTGAGCAAAATTTAATAAATTAAGTAAATCACCCATTGGTTCATCAGTTGCCATGACTGTAATTAAAATTTTTGCTACATCATTTGAAGATAAAGGATTGTAAATAGTACCTGGAGAACATGCTGTAAAAGTATTTTCAGCAGCATTAATTGAAACTATTGGATAAGCAAATGAACCATTTAAATACTTACAGAAATAAGTATCATTAGTAAAAGTCCAATGATTAGCAGTAGGAATAGTTCCAATACCAACCATAGTAGTATTAAAATTTTCTAAATTAAAGAAAGGTATTGGGAAATAATCAACAACAGTTAAATTATTTACATTACCAAAAGGAACATCCAAAGTTAATATAAATGTTACATTTTGACCTGGACGAACATTGACAGTATTATTGTTATTTATAACAACCCCATCAACTGCATAGATACCTTTAGAAAATTGCATAGGAAGAATTTTAATCTCCTTATAACTTGAATCATTAATAGCTATATTAGTATTCAAAAGAGTACCATTTCCAAATACAATATTTTTAACATAATCACGAGCAACTAAAGTTTTATTATTAGAATAATGGTCATTAATTCTAAATGTCATTGAAAGAGAACCCTCTAAAGGGTTACCATTAGAACTTTCATTATAATAACCACCAATACATCCACTAAGATTATTATCTTTTAAAAATTTTGAAACATGGATAATAATGATATCATGAGTTTTCTCATTTGGGATAAAATCATAATAAGAACTATTTAAATAATAGGTTTGATTTTTTATTATCAATTTAATACTATTAAGATTAATGACTTGAGCATTACCCCATTCATATCCAACAGTATCATAAACATCAAAATCATTTAATGCAAAATAATCTGAAAGTTGGAAATCAATGATATAAGTAACATTTTCATTAGGTTTTACTTCATAGGAACTTGAATATTTTTGAATAGCCATAACTTTCAAAATGACATTATCATAATCAGATTGATTAAAAGTATTATTGTCATAAACATAAGTTATGTTAACATTATTAGTCACTAATAAAGAAGTTTTATCTTTAGTGAGAATCTCTTTTAATTCCCCAGTAGAATTATCATATTTTGGAGCATAAACCCAATAAGACAATAATAAATCTTTATCACCATATCCAGTACCAGTTAAATTAGATAATTTTACAATAATTTTACCACCAGTAGTATTACCATTAGGAATTACCTCAATAGTATACAAACTAGGATCTATTAAAGTTCCATTACCATAATATAAACTAATAGGATATTTACTATTATTAATAAACATTAATACAGATGGAATATCATCCTTAATAGTCAAGTTTTCAATTGTAACATTATTTGCAACATTAATAGAAACATAATACTTAAATGGAAAATTAGGACCTGTAACAGTCTCATCCTCATATAATGAAGAATCTTTATATAATTTAACAATTACGGGTTTAACATCAGCACTAACAGTATTACCTACAATTTGTGGATCAACATCAGGATTATCCAATGGATCATTACCATAAATAAATTCTGCAGTAGCATAAAGTTTCAATGTATCAAATACATTAGTTCCATTTAATAAAGCAGTGAAATTCACTGTCATTGCAGGCTGATTATTGGTATAACTACCAAAAGGTAATTTAAATACATAAAATGTTGAATTTTCAGCACCAACAACATCCAAACGAGAATAAGGATCTTTTAAGGTATAATTGTTCATAGCTGAAAATACACCTACTTTAATATGCTCTAAAGGAAAACCTAAATATTCTGCACTTAAAATTTCATCACAACCAAGAGGTAATATTAATCGAATAACAGGTTGAAATCCTGTTTGAGAACCAGTATTATTAAATAAAAGTGCAAAATTCAAAGTTTCATTAACAAAAGGATAATAGGAACCATTACTAGTATTAATAAAAATTAATGAAGGATTCGCACTAGAATTTTTACTTGAAATTTCATTTTCTTGAGCAGAACCAACAAAATTAGAACTAATATTTGAATCTTTTGAAGATTCATTAGATAAGTAATTAGAATGATTATTAGAATTACTTGATGAATTAATTAAATTATCATTATAATTAGTGATACTAGTTTCACAATTTACAATAATTGAATCCTCATTAGATAAAGAGGAAGAGTCATTTGCAAGCTCTGCTGCATAAACATTTCCACAAAATATGAAAATCAGAATAGACATCATAAAAAATATAAATATTTTCTTTGAATTTTTCATATTTATCACATATAAACAACAATAAGCAAATAGTTCATTTTAATAAAATTATTTAAAAAATAAATAAAATTATAAAAAGTCATACTTAACTTATATCCAAAAATTAAAAATTTACATAATTTTTAATAATTTACTAAAAAATATAATTTCATTAAAAAAGATTAACCTTATTGAAATTCTTTAAATTTAGGATAAAAATTATTTTAAATTTAAAAAAATGTATTTTATAAAATCAAATTTTTAAATAAAATATATTTTCAATAGAGGCAAAAATCAATTAATAAAAAAATAATTTTTAGTATATAATAATTTAATTTTCATATAATATAAATATACACAAATTTACGAACAAAAATAAAAAACAAATAAATATCCTAAGAAAAAATATAAAATTATTCAAAAATAAGAAATTAAATTTAAAAAATTTCAACAAGATTAAATTTGTAAAAAAGCCCAAGTGATAGAAACATAGTAATTTTTAATTAAAATAATTAGAAAAAATTAGGATTTTAAATCATAAGTAAAAAAAATAAAAAAATAAGTAAAAAAATGCCAATAAAAAATAACTAATTATCTTCATTATTATTTAAAAAAAATATTTCTGCAGCCCTTATTAAATCTTCATCATTATTACAAGCTGCTTTCTTAATATTTTTAGAAATATCAAAGAAAATTTTATTAACAATTGAATTTGTTAAATTATCTATAATTTTTATACTTCCATCTACATCAGCCAACTTAACAATTGCTTTTTCAGCTTCACGTTGGCGTATATTTTCCATAGATGATCTTAAACTAGCAAGAATATTATCAATTTCCATTATTTTAAATGAATTTTTAAGTAAATCAAATTCATAATTGATTATATTTTCTGCTTCTTTAACTTCTTTTTTCCTTTCATTAGCAGTTTTTTCAGCAATCCCTCTTAAGTCATCAATATTAAATAAATTAACACCAATCTCTTTAACATCTTCAGAAACATCACGAGGATTAGCAATATCAATTATAACAATTTTATGATTAGTATAATCTTTATTAGTATCTTTTTTTATTTTATTTGTAGCTTCTTCAATACGACTTTTTGTTATAATTGTATGAGGAGATCCTGTAGCACTTATAATAACATCAGAAATTGGAAGATACTTATATAAATCATCGAAAAATATTGCTTGACCATTTAATTCTTCTGCCAATTTAGTCGCTTTATAATAAGTTCTATTAGCTACAAATATAGCTTTTAAATTTTTTTCAGCTAATGCTTTAGCAACAAGAGCCCCCATTTTACCTGCACCAATTACTAAAACACATTTATCTTGTAAATCTCCTAAATATTCCTCTGCAAGATCTACTGCAGCAGAACCCATAGAAATGTGTCCTTTATTAATATTAGTTTTACTTCTAACTTCTTGACCAACATGAATTGCTTTAGTAAATAAAGTATCTAAAACTTTACCTAAATGTCCTTCTTTTTCAGCTTTTTTCTTAGAATCTTTAATTTGACCAAGAATCTGATCTTCACCAACAATCATAGATTCTAAAGAAGAACTCATTCTAAATAAATGAAATACAGAATCTTCTCCAGATTCAATAACAATATTTTCATTAGTAAAATCATTAAAAACATTTTCTATTGCAAAAGCATCAGAATGTATATAAAACTCATGTCTATTACATGTAGATATTTCCACATATTCATTTATCTGAAATTTTTCCCGAATATTATTAAATAATTCTTTTAAATCATTATAAACTATTTCCATAGTTTTTATATCAACCATTTTATAATCAACACGAATATTAAATATCAATATAATTTCCCCAATTTTTAATAGATTTAAAGTGTTTAAACATTTTTTCAAAAATCATTTTAATATAATTAAAAATAAATTTATACTTAAAAGTATATTAAATTATATTTTTAAAACAATATAAACTTTAGATAAAAATTTAAAAAGTAATAATTAAATTAATAAAAATAAAAAAATAGACTAGCTTTTTAAAAACAATAATAATTGAAACCATAAAATTAAGTTTTATCTTTAATTAATTTATCAACAAGAACTTCAATTTTATCAAAATCTTTATTTTTAATAGCTTCTTTTATATTAACATCATCTAAAATCTCATAAAGAATTTCTCTTCTTCTTTTAGGATTTTCCACAGTATTTTTAAGTTTTTTTCTTGCATAATCTTGAATTCTTATTTCTAAAATTTCATCATCAGTAATTATAGATTGAATCTTTTTTCTTAATTTTTTTGCCATAAGTGGACTTTTACCACCAGTAAATATTGAAAATTCAACATCACCAATATAAAAACTAGTAGGAACTATAATATTTCCATCATCAGTTTTATCCGCTCTATTTAAAAGCTTTCCTTGTGAAATCTTTGAAGTATAATCTGCAAGTTCATAATCACCAGTTGCAATAATTATAAAATCTGCTTTTTCAACTTCTCTTTTAATAAGTTTCTTATTTGATTCCATATATTTAATTTGAGTATCTTCATCAAATACATATAAATTAGTATATATTTTAATAAGTTTAGCTCCTTTTTCAACAAGCAAATTATTTAACTTATCACCAGCAAGAACAAGATTTGCCCCTTTATCTAAAAATCTAATTGCTCTACGAGTAGCAACTTCACCAGTACCTAAAACAAAAATATTTTTATCTTTAACATCAAAATAAAGGCTTAACCAGGACATAGTAACACTTAAAATTTAAAAATATATAAAAAATAGTAAAAAAAATAAAAAAAATTAATCAGATTCTTCTTTTAATGATTTAACTCTTAAAATTTTAATAGCCATTCTTAAATCATCCCCACAATCAGATAAAACTTTCCTAGCCTCATCAGGTTCAATCTGGAATGCATTTACAAGAGCAGTAACATTTTCATCATCAGTATTTTTGACTTTAGATTTTGCAACTAATTCTTCAGATAATTGTTTTTTCAAATTAGTATACTCTTCAACACTCATGTTAATGTTTCTCATAGACATATCCCTTAATGGACATGGTTTAGTAGGCTTACAACACCAAACTAAAGAACCAAAACAGGTTCCAGGACCTTCCCCTAATCTTGTTTCTTTAGCAAATTTAGTTTTAATATCAACATATTCTTGAGGTGAAAGTCCAGCTTCATGTAATGCATTTAAAAGTGGACATGGTTTAACTGGTGGACAACAAAAAGTTAATCCCCTAAGGTCTCCTCCCCTACATATATGTGAAGGCATATTCTCCCAAGACATATTTTTTCCTCCAATTATAAAAATAATATAATAATAAATAAAAAATTCATTATAAGATTATTATTAATTTAAACTAAGTATTATAACATTCATAAATATAAATCTTATAATTTATAAAAGTAATTATTTTATTAGAATATATATTGAAAAAATAGAAAATATAAAAAATATCAAATTTTAAAAAAAATAAAAAAATCAAATAATTAAAATAGATAAATAATTATTGATTTTTAAGCATATCCTCTTTTTCAGATGAAGTTAATTTTTTAACAATTTCTTCAGGAGTACCAACATCAAGGAGTTTTCCTCCTCTCATTAAACCAGCACGATCACAAACATCAAGGACGAAGTCCATATCGTGAGAAACTATAATGAATGTTTGTTTTAATTCATCACGAGCTTTAAGTATTGAATCAGTAACAATAACTCTTGTAATTGGATCCATAGTACCTGTTGGTTCATCAAGCATTACTATATTTGGTTCTTTAATAAGTACTTGTGCAATAGCTACTCTATGTTTTTCTCCTTCACTTAATTCATCAGGATATTTAGTTAAGATTTCACTTACTTGTTGAGAAGTGAAACCTACTGCTTCAAGAACATGCAAAGCTTGGATTTTAGCAAATTCTGCAGGTAAATCTAAACTTATTGAATTTGAAAGGTTTCCAAGAACATCCCTATAAGGATATAATGAAAATTCTTGATGTAATAAACCAATATATGGAATTACACGACCTCTTGCAAGTGGTCCTGGTTGTGACATATCAATCCAATCATCACCTAATTTAATAGAAACTTTACCAGAACTAGGTTCAGTAAGACCTTTAATCATTTTAGTTAATGTTGTTTTTCCTGCACCACTTAATCCAACAATTCCAAAAATTTCTTGATCTTTAATTTCAAGAGAAACACCATCAACAGCTTTGACTACTCCTCTTTCAATTGAATAATAATGTTTTTTAACATCTTCAATTTTTACAACAGGTGCACCAGATTCATGAGATTCAACTTTTTTAGGAATTGGTACTGTATCTAAGAAAGATTCAACAACTTTTACAGGATCTCCAGAATGAGCAATTTCTCCATCTTCTAACCATATAACTTTATCTGCTAATTTTTCCATAACCTCTGGCCAGTGAGAAGTAATTACCATAGTAATTCCTTTATCTTTAATTGCATTTTGAAGATTTCTATGAAGTGTTTCTGCAGTTTGTGGATCTAATGTTCCAGTAGGTTCATCAGCTAAGAATAACATAGGATTTTTAGCTATTTGCCTTGCAATTACTACCCTTTGTTTTTCTCCACCACTTAAATCACGAGCAATATGAGTAACCCTATGACTCATTTGAACCATTTCAAGAATATCTAAAGCTTTATAAATTCTTTCTTCATATTCTCCTTCATCACCCATAGCTTTAAGTACATTTTCAATTACTGTAGCTTCATCATATAATGCAAAGTTTCTTTGAAGCATAATAGCAATTCTTCTTTTAATTGCATTAAATTCTAATCTATCACAGTTCCATAAATTAATATCTCTTAACTCTAAAGTTTCTCCACATTCAGGACATTTCTCCCCTGCTTTAGAAGGAGCTTCTACATGTAAACATTTAGGACATATTGCTACATGGAAAATCATTTCTCCACTATCTGGTGCATATTCTTTAGTTCCACGCATCATATTTATTAAAACAGATTTTCCAGATCCACTACGACCTAAAATACCTAATGTTTCACCTTCATCAAGTTCTAAATTAATATCTTTTAAGACCTGAACTCCATTAAAAGATTTATTAATATTTTTTAATGTAATAAATTCCATAAATCCACCTTTATTAAGAAATTAAAATTATAAATAAAATTATACTTCTTTGTTAAAATAAAAAAATTATACTTACAATATATTTTAAAAATCATTATTTATAAAAATTTCTAAAAAATGAATTTTTAAAAACTATTTTTAATTAAAAATAAAGATTAAAAATTAAAATTAAACTAATTATTTTTTAAAAATCCAAATTATATTATATTAATTTTAGAATAAATATTATATAATTATTTTTATAAAAAATAAATTTAATATAACCCCGTTATAAAATTTTAAAAACTTATTAAAAAACTATGAAATTTAAAATTGTTCTTAAAATAACGAATAAAAAATAGCTTAGAAAATTAAAGAAAGTAAAATAAAAAAATTAGAACATTAAATAAAATTAATTAAAAAACAAAGCACTAAATAATATAGAAAAAATAAACAAAATCATATTTAAATTATATAATATAAATAGCTACAAATCATTTAAATTAAAATTTAATTTTCCACTTATTGCAGCACGAGCTATTGAAAAACCATTTGCACCTGAATTTAACATTTTTCTTGCTTTATCTAAAGAATCAATAGAATTATTTCCAATTATAAAAATATCAGTATTTTCAGATATATCAGTAATTAAATCATAATCTGCATCAGAAACACCAGGTTTCATTGCATCAACATGTAAATAATCTGCACCAGAATCATCAATAAGTCTTGAAATATTTAATGTATCAACTCCATTAACATTTCCTCTTATTTTAACAGAAACTTCAGAATGAGACTTATTTACAACTTCATTAATATACTCTTTTAAATCAGGACGTTTAAGCATTGCTTGACCACAAGAAATTAATTGTAATTCTTTTTGTCTACAATGACAATTAATTTCAACTATATCAACAGAATCAAGTTTACTAACCTCAATGATTTTATCTGGATTAACACTTCGTAAATTAACAGAAACTTTAGCATCAGAATTATTTTTAACTTTAGATGCTTCATTATCAATAAAATTTATAATTTTAGAATAAGGTATATCAAACTCTTTTCTTCCTCGTTTAATAATCTTAGAGCCTGCATCAATAGATAATTTATCAATATTAAATCCACCTAATGTAACAGTATCAAAACCATAAGGGATTAATTTTAATGCAAAATCACCATTACAAATACCAGCCATAGGTGCTAAAACTTTAATAAATACAACACTCCTTAAAAAACAGTAAAAAAATTAAAAATCATAAAAAATTAAAATAGAATAATATGATTAGAAATTTATAAATCAACAACCTTTTTCAAAAACTTCAGTCCATTCTATATTATGTCCTCTACGGATTTTTCTTAGACCTAAATCAGCCATATATGCAGCATCTTCAGCATTTCTTCCTCTACCAATACCCGCTTTAAGACCAATGCCAATTTCATCTTTAATTTGAATTAAAATTTCTTTAATTTCATCTTCAGATAAACCATTACATGGAGCCATAAAATTATCTCCACCTATAAAAAACAATAATGCTCCTTTCTTAATAAGTTTAGTCATTAAATAATGTTGTGCCTTATTTACCATAAAATTTGTATCAAAAGCAGATTCTTTATCTGTTAATGTTTCTGTAACACTATTAATATCAACATGAGCAACTTGAACATAAGAATCATCAGAATCAGCCATAGAATCAATAGCTAAAATTTCTTTTCTATTTGATGATTGAGCACCACCTTCATGTTGTAATGCAAGAGTTGCTTTTAATTGAGCTTCGTGTGGTGTTCTTGCTGCACCTACTCCCATACTTATAGTAATAGGATATCTATTTCTTATAGATCTTTGTATTCTTAAATGATCTTCTTCATTTAAACCATTTGTAATAGCTAACATATTATCAAAACGTGTGAAGAAGACTAAACCTTTTTTCATTGCAAACTGTCTTTGAACATCTGCAAACAATTCAGCTTGTAAAATTTGAAGGTCAGACTCATTACGAGGTCTTGGAGTAACAGTCCATGGACCATAATTATCAATTTGTATTAATGTCATTTGAATCATATTATTCACCAATAATAAATTATATTATATTAATAGTATTTAATTATTTTAGTTTTACTTTAAAACCTAAAGTTTATATAAAACTTAAAAAAATAAGAAAGAAAAATTAAAGTTCTAATTAAAAAAAATATCAATAAATAAAGATTAAATTTTATATGAATCTAAAACTTTTTCTGCAAGATTTTTCTTAATATTTAATGAATTCATCATAGTATCACAGGTTCCAACATCCCCAATGATTTTTTTAACCTCATCTTCTAAATTTTTATCTTGATAATCAATAATTAATTTATCTACAAAATCAGAATATAATTTTGCAACCCCAATACAAGATGCTTCATAACCTAAGGCATTCATAAATTTACCTGCAGGACCACTTACTGCACCATCACCAACCATAGGAGATACTGCAACAACATATTTATCTTTCAATGCATCTTTTACACCATCGATTGAAACAATAGGCATTATAGAAGTTATAGGATTTGATGGACCAATAATAATCATATCTGAATTTTTAATTGTACTAATTACATCTGGAGCAGGAGGTACAATAGAATATACAACATTATTAACATGAGGACTACATTGTTTATCAATTAGAAAATCATGAAAATCTAATTTACCAATATCAGTATCAATGTAAATATCAGAATCAACATCACTCATTGGCATAATCTTAGATTTAATACCTAATTTTTTTCTTTGTAAATCTACAATTTCAGATAATTTATATCCCTCTTTTAATAACTTGGTTTTCTGTATCATTATTGCACGATCTTTATCACCAATTCTTAATTTTTCAGGACAACCTAATTTTTCAAGAGTATTATTTGTAAGATATGTATCTCCTTTAATACCATACCAAAATTCCTCATCAATCACATCTATTAAAGTATACATTACAACATCAATATCTCCACTAATATAAACTCCAGAAAAATAATTATTTTCCACAGTATTTACAATTATACTTAAATCTTCTGGATTTACAATCTCTTTTAAACCTTGAAGTAATTTTGGAGTTCCAGTTCCTCCAGATAAAACAGTAATTTTCATGAATACACCTAATATTTTAACAATTAAAAAAAAGATATTAAAAAAGAATTTAATTTCTAAATACATCAAATTCTTTTGGACGAAGAAGTGGATGAATATCACTTTCAGTGTTTCTTAAAGTATCAAATGCAGAGAATCCTCTAATAACAACAACAGGTAAACCTTCGTCTGCTTGACCTTGTACTAAAGAAGCTGCAGCAGCAAGTTCATCTGCAGTAGCTACTTCAGAACTATGTAGTTTTCTACCATATAAATCTTCATCACCTTGTCTTTTCCACAAAGGATCAATACCAGAACATCCAATAGCAACACCAACAGCACCAACTCTAAATGCTCTTCCTTGAGTATCAGTAATTATTACAGCTAATTTCTTACCTGTTGCTTTTTCAAGTTCTTCTCTTATTTTTTTTGCAGATAAATCTGCATCTTCAGGCATAGGTGTTGCTAAACCATCACCTACATTTGATTCATCGATCCCAGAATTTGCACATACAAAACCTTGATTTGTTTCAGTAATAACAAAATCAGGACCAACTGCAACAACTTCCCTTGCCTCTTGAATAATAGCTTCAACTAATTTAGAATCCTTTTTAGATTTTTTAGCAATTAATATTGCATCTTCTGAAGGTAAAATATCACCTAACTTTATAACATTACCTTCTGCTTTAGAAACAAGAGTTTCTGCAACTAAAACAATATCTTTATCTTCAAGAGTTTTACCCTGATTTTTTAATGCTTTTAAAATTAATTCTGCAATATTTTCTCCTTTATTAACAATAGGAATTCCTTCTAATCCAAATAATTCTAAATTCATAATATCATCCCTTTTTTATATAATTTCTTAAAATATAAAAATAATTATTTAACAACTAATATTCCAGATTCTTTTACATATAGAAGTATAAATTAATATGCCATAATATTTTCTATTTAATGATATTAAAAAGTATTATAAACAATAATTTTATTCATTAAAATCAGGTACTATTGCAGAAGTATTCCAGTCTCCATCATAAACAGAACCAACAGAAGTTACAGGATGTTCAAAATCTGCAAATTCACCTTGATTAAAAATATACTGAGCAATTTCTTCACTAGAAGATGCATTATATTCTATAGTATGAGGTTCTTGATGCTCATATACAGAAATATAAACTGCTTGACCATAATCTAATTTTTCAACAATAATTTTTGAATCAGTTACAATACCAACATATGCTTCATATTCCTCTTCATTAGTATTTGAACTAACAACACCCGCAATACGAGGAGTATGATAATCATCTTTTTCATAATCCATAGTTAAAAGAGAATATGCAAGTGCATCTTTTATATTCATACCCATAGCAAGTTTATCTGCAATAACATCTGTTTGAGAACCATTAGATACAATAGCTAAATCATCAACAATTCTAATACAATTATATGCAATATAAGTATTTTTAAAAATATCTGTTTCAAAACCAGGTCTTGGAATTATTGCTGCTTCTTTACCATTTACTTTTGCTTGTCTATTAGGAAAATGTCTACTTGATACTCTATATGCAACAAATGGTTTTTTATCACAATTCATACCTACTGCTAAAATTCTTCCCAAATACATTAAATTCCTCCTTAATAAAAAATATTTATTATTTAAAAATAGATTTGATAAACAAAATATTTATTATTTCTTATTTAATTTTTTAAAAAAATAAAAAATAAAGAGATTTTAAACTTATTTTATTTAAAAATATAAAATTCTATAATTCATTTATTTTAAATTAAAGATTAATTTACTATAAAACCTAGAAAAAAATAAAAATAAAAAATAAAACATTAAATTATCATAAAACCTAGAAAAAAATAAAACAAAAACTAAAAATAGAAAAAATAAAAATTAATTAAAAATTATTATTCCGTCTTATCCTTATCTGAAGGAGATCTTACAGCTTTTTTAGGATCCATACCATCCGGAACCGTAATAATAATTTCTTTATTTTTACTATCCACATTTATTTGACCAGAGTCAATAACTTGCGAATGAATAGCAATAGAATCATCTTTAATATAAGAAGACATATCCTGTCCATTAACAGTTACTTTATGTAAACCTTGAACTGGAATAATATAATATTCAGAATTACCTGAGGTATCTGTTACATTAGGTTTACCTGAGGCAGATACATTATTTTGTGACTGATCTTGCATTGCAGTACCAGCAAAACTACTAGTTACAACAACAAATATTAAAATTGTAAATAAAATATCAATGAAAGGAACAAGATTAATATTAACCTTATCTTCTTTTAATCTCTCCTTTCTTGATTTAATATCTAAACTCATAAGCTCACCTTATTGTTTGAGTTTACTTTCAACAATCTCAGAACCAACATTACACATCTCTAAGATAATATTACTAATACTTTTTTCTAACATACTAGGTTTAAATGAAATTTGAATATTAGCATTAGGTTCAGATATTTCCCTTACATTAACAATACCTTCACCTTCTTGTAATGATTTAATTACACAAGGTAAATTTTCAGATACCCTAATTTTAGCTACTGCATAATTCCAGTTAGTCATTTTAGTAGCGAGTTCAATTTTATCCATTTCTTTATCAATTAATGATTTAATATATGTATAAAGAGGTAATAATACAATAGCTACACATAAACCAGCAATAGTTGTAATTAAAGCTACATAAATACCTTCAGCCATAGCTGCAGATGAAGGATTAACACCTAAAGCTTTAAATGTCATCCAAATACCAAATACAGTACCAATCAAACCTAAAAAAGGAGCAAGTTCTGTAATTGTCTTAATCATATCTAAACCTTTAGTCATTTTACTTGTTTCAACAATAAAAATTTGTTCCATACTTTCTTCAACTTCAGTCTTATTTTTATAACCGATTTTCAAAGCCTCAGAAATAATTCTTGAAACAGGATTCTTATAAGGACTAATCTCTTTTAAAGCTTCAATAGCACCCCCACGTTCCATAGCAACAGAAACTATACCCATAATCTCAGTTGCATCAACATCACCTATTCTTCTAAGATAATTAATTTTTTGAAGTGCAGTTAAAAAACCATAAATCCCAATAAATGTAATAAGATAAGTAATAATACCCCCATTTTTAAAGAAATCAACAATTCCTGCCATGAGGGTACCAAACTGTTCAATAATCATTTTATTCCTCACTATTTTATAAATTATAAAAAATATTTAATGAAAATCAAATCAATCTTCAAAAAAATATAATATACAAATATAATATTTAGTTTAAACTTAAATAAATTTTATTATTAAATAGGAATATTGAAACTATTAAAAAATAGATTTTCTTTAAAAAATAAAATAGAAAATTAAAATAAAATAGACTTGTTAAAACATCAAAATTTCTATAAATAAACTTTCTTAAAAATTAATTTTCAAGTATAAATAAGTTTAAATTTTAAAAATAGTTTTCAACCAGAATACATCTAATATGGTTTTAGGTTTAATCTCAGTTTAAATTTTTAAAAAAATAGTTTTCAAGAAACCATAAAATAAGAAAAAATAAAAAAATTAAGATAAATTAGAATCTTAGTTGAGATTCATCATCTTTCATTTTTTTAACAGTATTCCAAGATTTTCTAACGAAATCTGGAAGTTCATTATAAGTAAATTTAGATAAAAAATGTTTAGTATGAGGATCACTTGGATAACCAGATCCAATACCTCCCATATCTTCATAATCTTTATTTATATCTGCAATAATATTATCACGAGTAACTTTAGCCATAATAGATGCAGCACCTACTTGAACATAAGTGTCATCTGCTTTATGTTTAGCAATGACTTTAATATCATCCCCAATTTCTTTTTGAATTTGGTTTTGAAAACGTAATTCTTTAATATCTACAGCATCAATAATAACTTCTTCAGGATTTAATTTACGAATAAGTTTAATCATTCCTAATTTTTCAATATCATTAAGATTAACACCTTTTGATCTTAAATTATCAATATCTTTTGCACTAATTATTACTGTATCATAATCAAACATCTTAGATAATTTACGTGCAAGTACAGCTCTTCTTTCAGGAGTTAATTTTTTAGAATCTTTAACACCCATTCTTTCAAGTACTGGATTCATTTTTTCAGGAACTACAATCCCTCCAATAACCATAGGCCCTAATACTGGACCTCGTCCTGCTTCATCAACACCCATTATATCCATAATATAACCTTAAAATAAAATAGTAAATAGTCTAAAAATAAAAAAGTAAAAAGTCTTTTTAAGAGAATAATAAAAAATAGACTAATAAAATTAAAAATAAAAAATAATTATAAAATATTAATAAAAAAATAAAAATAATAGATTGAAAAAATCTATTTCATAGCTCTAAGACGTACTTCAGGTTCTAAAGCTAATGGTTCTGCAGCAACAATAGCAGTACCTTTTGCAACTACAGTCATTGGATCATCTGAAATAGTTACAGGTACACCAACTTCATCATAGATTCTTTCTTTAAGACCACGTAATCTTGAAGTTCCACCTACAGCAACGGAATTTTTATAAATACCCATAATTAATTCTGGAGATAATCTTTCAAAGATTAAATTTAATCCATCAATAATTGCTTTCATAACTGGTTCAACAGCATCAGCTACAAGCATAGAATCAATAACTACTTTTTTAGGTCTATTAGTTTCTAAAGATTTACCAATAACTTCTACAGATAAATTTTCAAGTGTTTCACTACAGTGAATCATACCAACTTCCATTTTAGCAGATTCTGCATCATGAATACCAATAGCTACATTATATTTTTCAGCAATTAATTCAACGATTTTATTATCAATATCGTCTCCACCAACTCTTACAGTTTCAATATCAGTAATTCCACCAAGAGAAATAACAACTAAATCAGTAGAACCTGCACCAATATCAATAACCATAATACCATTAGGTTCTGCAATTGGTAATCCAGCACCAATAGCTGCAGCTAATCCTTCACTAATTACAATAACTTCATCTGCACCAGCTTTTCTTCCAATTTCTTCTGCTGCATTTTTTTCTACTTCTGAAGAATCTCCAGGAATACCTATAACAAGTCTTCCAACAGATTCACCATCATTAATACCTATTTGAATTGCACGAATAAGTAAAGATTGAGCTTGAACAATATTTTCAATAACTCCTTTTTTAAGTGGCCTTACAGCAACAATATCTTCCGGTGTTCTTCCTAACATTAATTTTGCTTCTTCACCAACTGCTAAAACAGAAGTAGGGTCATCTTTTTTAACAGCAACAACAGAAGGAATTTGGTATAAATCAAATTTATCTCCTGAAGGTTTTGCAATTACAGTATTTAAAGTACCTAAATCAATACCTAAACTATTACGGATAGTGGATTGTTTAGGTGTATCTTTAGTATTATCATCATTATTATTTCCAAATAAACTCATTTAATTAAGCCTCCATATCAATATCCTTAAAGTCAATAACAAAAATTTTATCTGATGTAGCAATATCTGAAACTTTATTTACATCTTTATCCTCATCAACAGATATTAAAATTGTTTTTAAAACAACTTCACTAACATTAAACAATGGATTAAATGTATTTTTTAAAAATTTAGGTAATTTAATATTTATATCTGTTTGGATAAAACCAGTAGTTTGATCATCTAACAATATACCAAATTGAATTCTAGCTCTTTCCATCTTAGCAACAGATTTTCTGATAGTGTCTTCTGGACCTACTAAAATCATTAAATTAGATTTTTCTTCAATATAATTTTGAGGTATCTTAATATATGCTCCTCCACCATCTTTACAATCATTACTAAGTCTTTTAATAGTAGCTGCTTCACCATATAACATGATAAAATCAAATTTTCTGTTGATTTTATCTTCTTCTAAAGTAACATGCTCCCGAAATAGGATTTTAACTTTATCTCTAGAAGATATAGCATCGTATGCAATGTCATCAATTAATTTATCATTACCTGCCATTACACACCATAACTTTTTAGGAGGTTGATTGATAGAAGAATCATTATTATCTTCTTTATCATCAGTAATCCTTGCAGCTTCTCTTAAAGCTCGAATATTATCTTCAATCATCGTACACACATAAAACTGTTTTTTATATATAATTTATGAAATTAATAAATTAAATATTTAATTATTTCAAAAAAATCAATCAAAAATTACAAAAAAATATCAAGTCAAAAATTAATAGACTATTATATTATTATAATGTTTATACATTATATATATTTAATCATATTAAAAAATTTATTGATAAAAATAAATAAAATCTTATAAAATACAAAAAAATATTTAAAATAAAAACAAAATTTAAGTATATAATAAATTAATAAAAAAGCATGAAAATTAAAATTAAAAATTAATTAATTCTTAATATTTATTTAAAATAAAAATAATCAAGAATATTAAATAATTAAGAAAAAAAGGAGTATAGGAGTCAATATGAAAATTGAAAAAACAGGAATGGAACATTTTATAGCTATACCTGATTTTATATCATTATCAAATATGAGTTCAGGTTTCTTATCTATAATATGTGCTATAAATAATAATTTAAGTTTAGCTACATTATTTATTATTTTAGCAATAATTTTTGACTCATGTGATGGATGGACAGCTAGAAAAGTAGGTAGAGATGATATTCACGGATTTGGAAAGAATATTGATTCATTATCTGATATAGTTTCATTTGGAGTAGCACCTGCAATATTATTATATATTTCAGGAATGAATTTAAATGGTCCTGAAATTGGTTTAATAATTGTTTCATTATTTATAGTAATTTGCGGAGTATTAAGATTAACACGATACAATGTAATTGCAGATAAAATAGATTTTAAAGGTTTTATTGGTTTTCCAATACCTGGAATAGCATTTATTTTAGTAACATACTATTTAAGTGGTATATACAATGTATACATTGCAATGATACTTATGGTAATTGTTGGAATACTTATGATAAGTAATGTAAAATATGAAAAATTTGGAAATATAAAAGTTATAATTTTTGCATTATTCTTAATTATATTGATGTTTATAAAATTCCCAGTAATATATAATATTAATATTGCAGCAATAATATTACTTGTAATGACTTTATACTACCTAATAAGTAATATATTAATAAATAAATAAATTTATACTTACTAAATAATATATAATGAAAAATAATAATTATATATTATACTTTTTTTGTTCGTCTAAAAAATGTTCCATCCATTAGGTTGGTAGGAAATGAAGGACGAAAAACATAAACCAAAATCATTAGAACCTATAAAAGAAGAAAATAATAGTTTAATAAATAAAATTAAAAATTTTTTAAAAACTGAAAATAATAAAAAAGATTTATCTGAGATTAAAGATTTAGATGATTTTTTAGATGATTATTTTAATAATGAAACTGATTTTGAAAAAGATTATTATAAAGATATAAATACTGATTCTTCTAATTTTAATAAAAATAAATTAAATACTAATTCTGATTTAAAAAACAATAAAGAGAATATACTAAAAAATGAAAGTATATATGAACTAGCAAATAATGATAAATTTAATTTAAAAGGAATAAGCAAGGACATAGACTCAAAAAATAAGATAGAAAACAATGATTTAAAAAAACTAGAAAAACCAAGAAAAAAAGAAAAACTAGGAAAACCATTACTAAATCATTTTAAATCCATAAATAATAAAACAGAATATACAGATAAAGAAAAGGCTAAAATGGGACTTATACTTTTTATAATACTATTTATTATAATAATTGGAGGAATATATTATTTTACAGTATATGAACCTAAGGAAAATGAATTGAATAATGAAAAAATAGCTAAATTAAATGAAATAAACAGATTATATAAAGGACCATTAGTTAATGCAAAAGAAGCTAGTGTTCTTGAAGATCGTATAAGTAAATGTCATAATAAATTAGATATTGACAGTGTAGATGTTTTAAGACCTGCAACAGCACAATGGAAAGATTATCATTTAAAAAAGATTAAAGAAAATAAAGATATTGGAAATAGAATAATGCTTACATATACAAATGATAGTAAAAAAAATATTCTTATAAATGAAGATGAAGCTATTAAACTTATAGAAGATAATGATGGATATGTATTATCCAATATAGAATTTAAAAAACCAGACACTGTAGCTGTACCTATTGAAGTTTCAAGACTTCAAGCTGCAAGTGGTTTAATAAGTACTGGAAGTAAAATAGATATTTATTATATAAATTCAAGTGATAATAAGCTAGAAAATAATAATAATACAGAAAATACTTCAAATAATAAAGTAAGTAATAATTCAGAAGAAGCTAATCCTGAAATTAGTGGTTGTAAAGTACTTACTATAATGAGGGGAAAAGATAGTGGATCAATAAACTCAAAAACAGAAAAAAGTATTTCAAAAACAGAAGAAAATACCTCATATACTTATACCACAGATGTTGAAGAAAATATTAAAGCAGAAACCTTAGAATATAGTGATACCGAAACAGAAAATATACTAAATAATTATGGAATCAGATTATCAGATTATGAAAGAAAATCAAATATTGGAGATTTAGATGCTAATTACTTAATACTTCTAGAAGTTCCAAGAGAAGATGTAAGATTTGTATTAAATAATATGAATAATTTAGTATTAACAATACCTACAAAAAATAGTCCAGATTGGATGATTAATGAAATTAAAAACAATAATTCAAACTAAAAAAATTAGAAAATTATATTAAAAAAATATTTCAATAAAGTTAAATGTTAATAAAAAATTAAATATTTAATAAACCATAAATTAATATTTAATTAAAATAATTATTAATAAAAATTAAAGCAATTAAGAGGATAATATGGACAAATCAACAATTGTAATAATAATTGCCCTTTTAATTGTTGGATTATATGCTGCAAATGAGGTTACATATTTCTCACATAAACTTATTACAGAAAATGATATGAATAATCCAGTAGTAGTTTGTGAAAAAATAGGATTACATGAAAAAATAAATAATAACTCTATATCTGAAGGAGTTTATCATGAAAGAAAATCATATAATCCTGGAGAAGGAGATGTAATTCTATTTGGACATAGAACATTACTTGGTTCACCATTTTTAAGATTAAATGAACTTAACCCTGGAGACATAATAACATTACAATGGCCAGGAATTGGTGAAGTAAATTATACTGTTTATAATAAAACAGTAGTACCTGCAACATATAGACCAATAATAAGTAGTGATACACAAACATTATCATTAATTACATGTACTCCAATAGGTACAACAGAAAAAAGGCTCATTATTAAAGCAAATTACACAAGTAAAGGACCTTTAAATCAGTACGTTATTAAAGATAATCCACAATCAAATTATGGAATATATATAATAATTGGATTTATATTACTTGGATTAATTGTAACATTTTTATCACCTAAATCTGAAAGGAAATTTATAGGAACTTGTGTTATACTTATAACACTGTTTTTAGTATATTGCCATATAAATCCAGGTCCAGTAAATGAATTCACATCAAAAATAGAATTTTTAAATCAAATATTCACATTAGGAATAGGATAAAATGGATGTAAATAAAAAATACTTTTCAAACATAAATTCTAGAGAAAGAGCTATATTTGAAGGAGGAATTACAATGGGTGCATTATTCCACCAATTTGTAGGAATTCCTTTAAATAAAGAATCAGTACCTAGTATTGAAAAATCAATAAAAGAATCATTTGAATTACAACCTGCAATTGAAGAAGTTGATGCAAAAATAGATCTTAAACGATTAGATTCTGCATTAAGTGATTTTGATTATACTTCTTTAAGTGGAGATATGTTAAATATTAAAATAAAAACAAAAGTGGATAATGTAATTGCTACTATCAGAATTGAATTTATTGAAGAGCTTAATTACCCATTAATGTATGTAGAAGAAATTAAAGAATTATAAATCATTTTATAATTCTTTTAATATTTTTTAAAAAACAATAATTCACAAAAAACATTAATTTTATAAACACAATATTTTAAAAAAACAATAATTCACAAAAACAATAATCTTATAATCACAATATTAAAACAATAAAAAAACATTAAATTCAAGAAATAGATTATTTCATTTAAAAATAGCCTTTAAAAATTAAAACTTATAAAATAAGTTTTTAAATATTATTAAAAAAATTAAAATAAATACTTTTTTTTAAAAATTTTATAATTCATATATATTAAAAATAGTATATAAATGAATAATTAAAGATTAAATATTATCTGCAATTTCAGATAAATCATTTAATAAATCTTTTATATTATCCATAGAAATATGTTTCATTACAATAACACGAATTGCTTTAGGACATGAAGAACATGAAACTCTCCAATTTCTTTTTTCAAGTTCCAATGCTAAATCATCTGTCTCCATATCAGGATGATTAAAAGCAACGATATTAAGTTCAGGTTCAACAACTATTCCATAACCTAATTCTTCAAGCCCTTTTTTAAGATACATAGTTTTTTTCATAGCATATAATGCATTTTTCCTATAACCTTCATGACCCAAAGATTCCATAACAGCATATGTTGCTGCTGAAGATGCACCACTACGAGTACCAACAATAGTTGATTGTTCTTTTTTAGTAAGATAAGGTGCTTCTACAGCCATTACATCAAGATATTTTCTATCTCTAAATAAAATACATCCAGAAGGAATAGTTGAAAGACCCATTTTATGTGGATCAATAGTCATAGAACACACTGCATCTAAAGAGAAATCAAATTGTGGAAAATCATAACCTGCTTCTTTTAAAAATGGTATTGAAAATCCACCAAATGCTGCATCAACATGTAAATAAATATCATTATTCTTTGCAATTTCTGCAATTTTATCAATAGGATCCACCATTCCTAATTCAGTAGACCCTGCAATTGCAACAATAGCAACAGTATTATCAGTGATTTTATCTTCTAAAGAATTAGGATCTATTTTGTAATTATCATCAAAATCAGCTCTAACAAGTTTTAATCCAAACATATCAGATGCTTTTTTAAATGAAAAATGAGCAGATTGAGGAACAATAATTTCAGGATTATCAATACCTTTATATCGTCTTGCATAATTACGAGCAGCACGCATTGCCATTAGATTAGCTTCAGTCCCACCAGTAACAACATGACCATAAGGATTATCAATTGAAACAAAAGAACCAATGTTTTTAATAACCTTATTTTCAATCTCTTTAGTACCTTTAAATAAACCAGGATCACCAAGATTAGAATTTATAAATTTATAAAAAACTTCTTTAGCAATTGGTTCCGCCTCTGTACACATAGAACCAAGAATTCTACCATCAGAATATTTCATATCTTTTTTCTGAAATGAATCTAATTCTTTAAATATTTCTTCTTTAGATTTAGGTTGTTCTTCCATAAGTATTACCTTAAATATATTATAAAAATAAAAAATTCACAAAACTAGTCATTTAAGATAAAAGTTTTAAAATAATTAGTTAAATAATCAAAAAATAGCTATTTAATTAATTTTAAAATAAAATTTTTAAGATAAATAAATGTTTAAAAAAAATAAAATAAAAAATAAGATAAAAATCTTATTGTTCTAATCTTTTTCTTGCAGCATTAAGAATTAATTTTTTCTCTGCTATAGCAACAGTACGTCTTACATCAGGAATTGCATCTGCATTTGATGAAACACTACTAATACCAAATTCTACTAATTTTTCAACAATATGTGGTACACTACCTGCTTGACCACAAATACTACAAGTTACTCCTCTTTCAGCACATATTTTAATTGTTCTTTCAATTAATTTCATGACTGCTGGATGTTCTTCAGTATAGTTTTTAGCTACAAATTCATTATTACGATCAATAGCTAAAGTGTATTGTGTTAAATCATTAGTTCCAAGACTTACAAAATCGATTCCTTCATCAATATAATCTTCAACAGTTAAAGCTGCAGCTGGAGTTTCAACCATCATACCAAATTCCACATCTTTTTGAGGTATGAGTCCTACTTCAGCACATAATTTTTTAGCTTTTCTTAATTCAGAAACACTTTGAGATAATGGAATCATAATTCCAATATTAGTATATCCTTTTTCATGAAGTTTTTTAATAGCTTTAAATTCAGCTTGAATAATTTCAGGTTCATCTAACTCTCTTCTAATACCTCTCCAACCTAACATTGGATTGTGTTCTTCAGGCTCATTTTCTCCACCTTCGAGAGTTACAAATTCATCAGTAGGTGCATCCATAGTTCTGTACCATACTGGTTTAGGATAAAATACATCAGCTACTTTTAAAATATTCTCAGCTAACATATCAACTAATTCGTCTTCTTTACCATCTAAAATATATTTTTTAGGGTGTACTCCACCATTTAACATCATGTGTTCTGCTCTTAATAATCCAACACCATCAGCACCAACTGCTGCTGCCCTAGGTGCTGCTTCAGGCATACTAACATTAGCTTTTACTGAAGTAACAGTGACGATAGGTTCTGCAACTGCTTTTATATTTTGATCTAATTCCATAGTAGAATCTGTATTTTCTGCTGATGATATAAGTCCTTCATAAACTAATCCTTTTTTACCATCAATAGAAACTTCTTCACCATCATTTAAAACATCAGTTGCTTCACCAGTACCAACTACACAAGGAATACCTAATTCCCTTGAAATAATAGATGCATGACAAGTTACTCCACCTTCATCAGTAATAATACCTGATGATTTTTTCATAGCTGGAACCATATCTGGAGTGGTCATTGTAGTAACCATAATATCTCCATTTTGGATTTTATCTAATTCTTCAATGTCTTTTATAATTTTAACTGGTCCAGCAACAATACCTGGACTTGCACCTAATCCTTTAATAATAACATTAAGATCAGTTGTAACTTCTTCAGAACCAGAAGTTTTATTATCATCTAATGTAGTAATAGGACGAGATTGTAATAAATAAAGTTTTCCGTTTTCAATAGCCCATTCAGTATCCATAGGTGATTTATAATGTTTTTCAATCCTTTTACCCATTGCAACAAGATTTTCTAAATCTTTATCAGATAATACTCTTTCATTACGTTTTTCTTCAGGAACTTTTACTCTTATACTAGTACCTTTTTCATCATTTACATACATGTATTTTTTATCACTAACTGTAATATTAACAAGTTTTCCAGTTTTTTTATCTACATCATAATGATCAGGAGTAACATCACCAGATACAACAGCTTCACCAAGTCCCCATGAAGATTCAATCATAGCAACATCTTCACCAGTTGAAGGATTTACTGTAAACATGACTCCTGCTTTGTCTGCTTGAGCCATTTGTTGAACACAAACTGCAATAAATACTTTATCATGATCGAAATTGTTTTCTTCTCTGTAAAAAATAGCTCTTGCTTCAAATAAAGAAGCCCATACTTTTTGAACATATTTGACTACTTCATCTACACCTTTAACATGTAAATAAGTATCTTGTTGACCTGCAAAAGAAGCATCAGGTAAATCTTCAGCAGTAGCAGAAGATCTTACAGCTACATCTGCAGCTTCTTCACCAACACTTTCTGAAAGTTGATTATAAGCTTCAATAATTAAAGTCTTAATATCTTGAGGCATTGGTGTTTTAACAATTATATCTTTAATTTTTTCAGCAGATCTTTGAAGAGCTTTAGTATCATTGACATCAGTATTTTCAAGTATATCCATAATAGTTGTATTAATTTCAGTGTCATTCATAAATTTTTCATAAGTTTTAGATGTTATAACAAATCCTGGTGGAACAGGAATACCTGCTTGAGTTAATTCACCTAAATTAGCTCCTTTACCTCCAGCAATATCAATATCATCTTTACTTATTTTCTCAAATTTTGCTACATACATACTTTTTCCCTCATTTTTTAAAATAATTATTTAATGAAAATAATATTTAAAATATTCAAGGAGCTTAAAATATTGTAAAATTGTTTAGATAGTACAATATTAGTGTATAAGTTTAAAAGAAGATTGTAAAAACTTTATAATCACATCTAAACCAAATGCTTAAAATATTGTAAAATTACCAAAATAATACAATTTTTTACACTCTGAATATACAATTAAGAATTTACAATAAAATTATAAAACTAATTCTTGACCTTTATCTACAACAATTCTAGTAGTAGTAGGTAATTTCATTGATGCTCTTTTTAATGCTAATTTAGCATCATTGAAGTTTGCTTTGTTACAGTCAATAGTAATTAATTTTTGACCACGTTTAACAATAGCAGATACACTTACAGCTTTACCAAAAGCATTTCTCATACCACTTTGTACCCTATCTGCACCTGCACCAGTTGCCATAGGATTTTCTCTTACAATTTGATGTGGGTATGGTCTAACTTTCAAATGGTAACCAAATCTACCAGCTTTTAATTGCATTAATCTGTTAGATGCAATCCTAGCTGCTTCTAAAGAATTGTGAGTAATCTCAACATTTTCTTTTGAAACTAAACTTACTTTAATAGGGAAATCCCCACTTAAATTACCCATATCGAATTGTACAATTCTTGAATTAGGTATTTTTCTAATATAATCTCTTCTTGTATAAGCACGAACCATAAATAATCCTCCGATTAATAATTTCTATCAAAATAATTTTTTGAAATAAATGATAAATAGCCATATCTTAGCTATATAAGTTTGAGTAAAATTATAAAATAATAAAATTTACACATAACAATTAGATAGAATAATTATTTATTTTTAAATTAACATTAATAAATGTTATTATAAAATTAGTAAAAATATAAAAATTTCAAAAATATTTCTATAATAATATTATAATTCTATAGTATATAAAATTTAATTAAATATACTAAAAAATTATAAAAATAAAACAAAATATTAAAATATATAAATAATATTGAAAAATATTTAAAAAAACATAGATTTTACAATAAATTATCTTAGAAAAAATAAGATAAATAATAAAAACGAATATTTAAAAAACTAAAGTTCAAAATTAAGATAATTAATAAAAATAAAATAATTAAATTTAATCATTAAAATAGAAATATTAATAGACAAAAAACAGTATATATAATATTATTATAAATAAAAAGATGTTGAAAGTTATTATGAAAATTAAATCAAATATGAAAATTAAATATAAAGATAAGAACTCTGCAGAAATATCTTACAAAACATTAAAAGTAGATAATGAAAGTTTTATTGAATCAAAACTTAATGAAAATATAGTTGAATTTGATATAAATAGTGATTCTTTAGGAAGTTTCTTAAATACTGTTGATGATTTAATTGCATCTGAAATAGTAGTAGAAAAAATAATAGATACATCATTATCTAAAAAATAAATAATATGAAAAATATTATACAAATTGAAAAAATATATAATAAAAATTAAACAAAATTATTTTTCATTTATAAATTAAAACATTAATATTAAATATAACAATTACTAATAACATTATATTATTATTAATATAATTTTATTAAAAATTAAAATTCATATAAAAAATGGAGTAAAAAAATATGAAATGTCATTACCATCCAGATAGAGATAGTGTAAATAACTGTGCTATCTGTGGAAAACCAATATGTTCTGAGTGTGGAATGGAAGTTGGTGGAAATATATTATGTAAAGATTGTGTAAACAGTTTAATAAGTGATAGTTTAACATCAAAAGTTTCTGAAAAAATAAATCAAACTAAAAATGAATCTAATAAAGATCAAAATATTTCAGAACAACCACAAACAACACAACAACCAAAACCAGAACCACAACCACAAACAACACAACAACCAAAACCAGAACATAAAATTGAAAAAACAAGCAGTATTAAACAGGAACCTGCAAATATATTTAATAACGATAATGAAGAAAAAATAGAAGAAAATACACCAGAAATAAATAATAGTTCAGAAAAAATAACAAAACAAAAAGAATTAGAAGATAAATATGAAAAATATTTAGATGATTTATACTTTGATGAACCAGATAAAGAAGAATTAAACTTAGAAAATTATAAAAAAGAAGAAGATTTAAGTTTAAGTGAACAACTATCTAATGATGAAGAATTAAATAAAAAAGTACCTTATGAAAAACCATCTAAAAAAGGTAATCAAGGATATTATGCAGGTAGTGTTAAAGAAGATGAGAAAAAATATGTTTGGTCTACAAAACCAAATATGAACCACAAACCAAGTAGAAACAATTTAAATAGGAATTTCATAGAGAAAAATAAACCTAAAAAAGAAAAAGAACCATACAGTGCTACTGACATAATATTAACAATTATTTTAATTATATTAATATTAATTGTAATATTCTATATCGTTTATTTATTTGCATTATCAAGTAATTATCCAACATTCCTTGAAGCGGTTATAGGATTAGTAACTAATCCAATTCAATTTATTGGAACCATTTTTAGTTAAAAAATCTTCCAATATTTTTACTCCTTTTTTTACCAAATCATATACTAATTTTAAATCATACATATAAAACATACAATTTATACTAATCTAAATAAAATACTAATTTTAAAATTAATCAAGAAACTTTTTTTTAAAAATGTTTTATTAAGATGAGATTAAATAATGTATAAGAAATAATTTAAATTTAAAATAAATTTTATATTAAGTCAGATTTTTAAATAAATAGCTAAAAACTATAAATTTTACTTCTAAAATAAGAAATCTTCATGAATTAAATTTTAAATGCATAAAAGTATATTAATAATTATTAAATTATATTTTAAAAATAGATAATACAATTATAATTTTTAATAAAACTAATAAAAAAAGCCATATTATAGAATAAATTATTATTTGTAAAAAAAAGTTTTAATGATAATAATATAATTTTATAACTCTATTAAAAGTTTATAAAAATTAATCATCATTATAATAAATAAAAAAAGATTAGAATCTATTCTTCAGATTCTTCATCTTCATTTGATTCAGTATCTTTTTTCTCAAAAGTATCAACAAATTGAACTTTACTTACATCCATATTATCCCAAAGATCTTTAGCTATTCTAAATCTTTGAAGGGTAACATCCATATAAGATTTTTGATCGAATCTAGTGATTTCATCTAATTTAATACTTACAGTATCATCATCAAAGTTAACTTCAGTTTTATCAATATCCATATTAGGATAAGCATAATGTAATTGAACCATACTTTTTACTTTATCTTCATCATTATCAATTACATCTTCAACTTTTACATCATAAACTAAATGTTTACCTGCTAATTCATGGTTAAAATCTACTTTTACTCTTCCACCACTAACTGTTAAAACTTTACCAGTTTGACCTTCAGCTTGAATTCTCATTCCAGGGAAAGGTTTCATGTTTTGTTTTTTAAATTCTCTCATAGGAATTAAAGTTATTAAACTAGAATCTCTTTCACCAAAACCATGTTCTGGATCTACTTTAACTTCTTTTTCATCTCCAGGTTCCATACCAACAATAGCTTCATCAATAGCAGGAAGTAAATGTTTTCCACCGACAACTATTGGAATTGGAGTATATTCTTTATTTTGATCATCAATACCTGCTTCTTTAGCTATATCTTCATAAGTAGTATCAAAAACATCACCAGTTTCTTCAATTTTACCAGTAAAATTAACTTTAACAAAATCACCGTTTTCTATTGCCATAAATCTATTCTCCTATTATTTATTTTATTTTCAAATTGATTTAACACATCTTCATTTTTATAATCTAAGATGCGAATATTATAAGGATATTTATCAATATAATTTGATATTATATCTTTATTTATTTTAGTTTCTAATATACTTAAAACCCTTTGTTTATAATTACTTGAGAAACCATACAATAAAGAATCTTCTAATTCATTTAATGTTTCAAATGGTTTTTTATCACGAGTTTCAATTATTTTAGAAGCTAAATTATCATTAAATAAGTTTAAATAAATCAATTCTTCAAAAGATAAATTATTAGCATTATCTAAAATAGTTTCACAATCACGAATATTATTTAATGGTGCACAACCTGAATCAATATCTCTTTTTAATATAGATATTGTTTCTTTAGGCATCATATTTTTAACCTTATCAAAATTATTATTCTCAATAGAATTACGAATTAAAGTTCCACTAACTCCTTCAATACGTTTAACAAAAATAAATTTATTTTTGAAATCAAAACCAATTTTTTTTAAGGATTTAGAAAAAGAAACTATAACATAATTATCTTCTTTTAATTTATCTCTCATGATAACTTCATTAGTATCCATATCAACAATTTTATAAGGTTTAGGTGCAATACCATGACCTAAACTTATTCTATTTAATATATCATTAATACCATCAAATGGTTTATATCCTCTTGGGATGAAATCTGTATTTAAAGCTTGAAACATTTTACATAAACATAAGGAATATTGTCCAGAACCCATAATACCCATAGGTGGACCTTCAACCACAATATCTGCACCAACATTTATAGCGATTTCTGCTCTAGAACGTCTATGCAAAATATAAGGTACTCCTCTACCATTTCTTTCAAAAAGTCCTGGTACAATAGCAACAAAAATACCATTTGGAACCTTTTCTTTTGCAATTTTTAAACAATGATAATGTCCATTATGTAATGGATTATATTCTGTAAAATCAGCTATTAAAGGTTTTAGAGAACATTTATCCAGATTACTTTCTAATTCTTCAGAATATTTAAATTTATTTTCTTGAGAATTTTTATAATCTTTAAAAAATGTTTTTCTATCCTTCTTAATAATTTCTTTAACAAATTCATTTGAAGGCATGATAATATATTATAAAGATATATTTATAAAATATTCTATTAGTATATTATGGTTAATAAAAATTTTTATAAAAATAAAAATAATATAAAAATTAAATAATAAGAAAATACCTTAAAGAATAAAATATAAAATCTTGAGAAATAAATTAAAAAATAATTAAAATCTATTATTAGGAAGTATTATTATGGATTTATTATTAAAAAATTGTAAATTAATAAATAAAAAAGGAGAATTTTATATTGGTATTGAAAATGGAATAATAAAAAAAATATCAAAACTTCCAGAAGAAGCAGATGAAATAATAGATATTAATAATAATATCGTTTTACCTGGATTAATAGATCCTCATGTTCATTTTAGAGATCCTGGAATGACATATAAAGAAGATATAAAAACAGGTTCTATGGCTGCTGCAAATGGTGGATTTACAACAGTTATTGATATGCCTAACACAAAACCAAAAACAAATACATTAAAAGCATATAAAGAAAAAGAGAAAATAATTAAAAATAAAAGTATTATAAACACATTAATACATGCTGGTATCAATAATCTTAATGAAATGAAAAAAATCTCTAAATTAAATCCAATATCATTTAAAATATTTATGAATGAATATGAAGATGAAGAGCTTAATACAATATTTAGAAATATTTCAAAATTAAACACAAATCCAATAGTCACAATACATGGTGAAGATAAAAAAACAATAGAAAAATACACAATTAAAATGAAAGAAAAAGGTAGTAATTTACCAATAGACCACGCATATGCACGACCAAGTATTGGAGAAGATATTGCAATAGAAAAAGCAATAAAACTTAGTAAAAAATATAATTTAAAATTACATGTTTGTCATTTAAGTAGTAAAAAATCAGAAGAAATAATAAAAAATAATAAAAGTGATGTAGATACTAGTTATGAATTTACTCCACATCATCTTTTACTTGAAGCAAATTCATTTAACAAGTTCGGAAATATAGTTAAAACTAATCCACCATTAAGATTCTATGGGGAAAATATAACTATTAATGATGTAAATGAAAACTCAATTATAGGTACTGATCATGCACCACATACAATTGAAGAAAAAGAAAATATGATTTGGAATTGTCCATCTGGAATGCCAAATTTAGAAACTGTATTAAGTTTATTATTAACAGAAGTTAATAGAAAGAATATACCCCTTAATATAATACCTAAAATATTATCAGAAAATGCTGCAAAAAGATTTAATTTAAAAAATAAAGGAAAAATCCAAGAAGGTTATGATGGAGATTTAACAATAATAGATATTAAAAAAGAAGGTAAATTTGACCTTGATAAATTTTATACAAAAGCTAAATTTTCACCATTTAATAATATACCATATAAAGGTCAAGCAGTAATGACAATATATAATGGGAAAGTTAAGATGGATAATAATATTATCATAGAATAAATTAAAAATTAAATATTCTATTTTTATTTGATATTATTAATAAAATTCACTATTTTTATATAATCTAATAAATTTTTAAATTAAATTTATTAGTATAAATTTTTAATTAAACAAAAATAATCATAATATAAATTTCTTTTTTTTAAAAACAACAGTTATTAAAATTTTAATATTAAAAAATTTAGATTTGTTGAAATAATTTTTTATAAAGAGTAGATAATAATTGAAAATCAAATTTAAGAATTTTATTTATAAAAATTTTGAGAGTTTCAATAAAACTTAAAAATTTAAAATAAACTAATTTTCAATGGTAAATAAAAAAAATAAAAATACTAATTTTTAAAATTAATAAAAAATTAATAAAAAATAAATTTAGAAAAATATGATAATAAAAAGTAATTAATAATAAAATAAAAGCAAATTTAAAGGTAATATAATAAAAAATAGTTATAGAAAGAATAATAAGATAAATAGAATTATAAAAAAAATAATCATTTATTAAAATTTTTTTAAAAATTTAAGATATGAATTACTCTAAATTTAAAATACTTATAAAAATTAAAATTTCTTAATAAAATAAGTTTTTAAAAAATGAAATATCGTTAAAATAATAAAAAATCTAAAAATAATTAAAAATATTAGAAAAATAAAATAGATGAAAAAATCATCTAAATTATTTATCTATTTTAAGCAAACTGCGTCTCTAGGACATGCTTCAATACATTGACCACAAAGGGTACAGAATCCAACAACAGGTAAGTTACCTTCTTCTTTGAATTTTAACATGTCATAAGGACAAGCTTCAATACAAGTTCCACATTGTTCACATTTAGATGGGTTAGCTTGAATCCTGTTTCTTAATACAGATTCTCCGTCAATAGTTACTTCAAATTCATCTAATGTTAAAGCACCATTAGGACAAGCTGCAGCACAGGCACCACATCTAGCACACATAACAAATGAAGGTTCTTCATCACATTTAACTTGTTCAGGTAATTTCATACCCATTTTACTGACAACTTTAATAGCTTCAGTAGGACAAGCAATAGCACATGCACCAGTGAAATCACATTTTTCAACATCTCTGGAAATACCTAAAGCTTCAGCAGGAGTTGCTTCACCGAATTCAACTTCTAAACTAATTGCATCAACAGGACAGAGTTGTTCACATAAACTACAAGCAGCACAAGATTTAGGAAGTTCTACACTTAAAGAAGTACCTTTAGCTACAATAAAGTCTCCAGGACATGCTTCTACACAAGTATTACATCCAATACAAGCTGATTCATCAAGTGTAAAGGATTTAATAGTTTTAGAACGTTTAACAGGTTTATTTTCAGAAATAAATACTGCATTCCAAGGACAAGTTTGAGAACAAACACCACATTTAATACATTTAGTTTCATCAATAGAAATTGATTCACCGACTGCAGGTAAAGTAATAGCATCAGCAGGACATTCAGGAACACAAGTTCCACATCCAACACAATCTTGGATGAAAATAGGTCCACTAATATTAAGTTCTCTTACAGCAGGTTCTTTAACTCCAGGTATACCTATAACACCTACAGGACAGATATCTACACATTGTTTACACATTACACAGAATCCATCAATAGGTATTTTAGAATCACTATTTAATTTAAGTGTTTTTGGTGGACAAACATCAACACATTTAGGTTCTCCACCACATTGATCACAGAGGACTGGGTTATATGATAATCTGATTTGTGTATTACCTTCATCATCAACAGCTACTTCATCGACTGTAAGTGCACCATTTGGACAAACTTCAGCACATTTAGGTTCTCCACCACATGTATCACAGAAGATAATTTGTTTTTCACCTACTTCAATAGCAGATGAAGGACATGTACCTTCACAAGCTCCACATTTGATGCAGTCGTCTTGGTTGACTACTATCATATATCACACCTCTAGATTTTTTTAACTAAGTTTCCGTCACTATCAATAACTTCTAAAGTAGAAAGTCTCATTTGACTATCCATAGTATGGGTAGCACAGGATAAACATGGATCATATGCTCTAATAACCATTTCCATTAAATTGAAGATTTTATCATCTACTTCTACACCAGGTTTGATGTATTTTTTAGCTACTTGATCAATACCCATTTCCATAGCAGGGTTGTTTTGAATAGTTGCAACAACGAGGTTTGCTTTAGTTACTAAACCATTATCATCAGTTTTGTAATGGTGGATTAAAGTACCACGAGGAGCTTCTACAATACCTGCACCTTCACCAGCAGTTCTTTCAAGAGCATCTGGGAATTTTTTACCAGATAAATCTTCATCTAATGCAGTAGCTGCACATTCAGCAGAAGCTAAGATTTCGATTAATCTAGCCCAATGGAATAACATAGGTTGTTGTGCATATCCGAATTTTTCACGGAATTCATTTAATCTTTCTTGAGCAAGAGGAGCTTCATCAGGCATTGAATCACAAACGTTAATCCTAGATAAAGGAGCTACTCTGTAAATACCTTCAGGGTATCCTAATTCTTTAATATATGGGAATTTTAACCAAGAGTAAGGTTTAACATGTTCTGCAACAATGTCTTGGTATTCTAAATTATTGTATTCATATTCAATTTTAGAACCATCTTTACTTTTGATTCTTACATTACCATTGTATACATCCCATTTACCATCATTTACTAAACCACAGTGACGAGTATCTCCGAAGTAACCTAAATCATTAACAAGATCAATTTTTTCTTCGAAAATAGGAATAGCTAAATCTAAGGTATTTTGAGCTAATTCAATGTTTCTTTCAGCTTTTTGTTTTAATTCTTTTTGTTTATCCTCAGTTAATTCAGTAGAAATTCCTCCAGGAGTGGAAGAAGTTGGGTGAATTGGACGACCACCAATAGCTCTAACCATATCTAAACCATTTCTTCTGATTTCAATAGCTTGTAAAGCAATATCTGGTTGATCTTTGATAATTTGGAAAACATTTCTTGTTTTTCTAGTTCCATTAGGAACAATTAAATCTGGAGCTGCTAAGAAGTAGAAATGAAGTGCGTGAGAGTGCATAAATGAACCCCAATTCATAATTTCTCTCATTCTGTAAGCAGTAGGTAAGATATCGTCTCCAAATCCATAAATTTGATCAACAGCTTTAGCAGCTGCTAAATGGTGTTGAACATCACAAATACCACAGATTCTAGGAACTAAACGTGGTAATTCTTCTGCAGGTCTACCTTGTAAGAATTTTTCAAATCCTCTAAATTCCATAACATGTAATCTAGTTTCTTCAACGTTTCCTGCATCATCTAACTGAACAGTAATTTTTGCGTGACCTTCAATACGAGTTACAGGTTCCATAGTTAGTTTTGCCATTCTATTTTCCTCCATTTTGCATTTTCATTGGGATTAAAGCAGCTGGTAAAGTATAAGTATAAAATGTACCAACAATATCATCTAATTGGCTAGCTACTTCTTCAGGATCAACAGTTTTATCTTTTTCTACACCATAATCTGAAGCAATAGCTGAAATCATTTTAGCACCTGCATCTTTAATTTTTGCAGTTGGTCCATAACATCCTCTACATGGGATTGCAATTTCAGGACATTCTGCACCACATAATGAAACTGTAGCAGGACCTAAACATACTAAACCTTGTGCAATTAAACATAAATCATCTTCAGGTCTTCCGACTTCAAATTGTCTTTTAACGAAGTCCATAGCTAAACCTTCAGGTGGTTTTTCTCTAGGACAAACTTCACATAAGTTTGTAGTAGGTAATTCAACTGTTTCACCATTGAGTAAGGTAATAATTGCATTAGCAATAACATCTGATCTTGGTGGGCAACCAGGAAGCATCATATCAATATCAATTGCTTCACTTAAAGGTCTTACCCTGTTTTCTAATTGAGGTACATCTTCATTAGGAATGATACCTTCTGGGTTAACAGTAGAAACAGAATTAATATAAGCTTCTTCTTCTAATTCTTCTACAGTATGTAAGTTTCCAAGTCCTGGAATACCTCCATAACATGCACAAGTACCAAAAGCAATAACATATTTAGCTTTTTCTCTTAACATTTCAGCTAATTTTCTGTTTTCATCGTTTCTGATTCCACCTTCAATAAGAATTACATCTAAATCAGGTACTTCATCATATTTAGTATCCATTAAAACTGGAATAAATTCGAAATCAGCTAATTCTAAAACATCTAATAATGTTTCATGGAAATCAGCAACAGCTAAGTGACAACCTGAACATCCACCTAACCACATAGTTCCAACTTTTGCTTTTTCTTCTGCCATTATATATCCTCCACTAAATTAAGCTTGAATTTGTTCTTTTAAAGGTGAAGGTCCTAAATCTTTAACTCTAGCAACCATCATTCTAACAGTATTTGCGAATTTTTCACCTTCAGATGCGGAAATCCAGTCATGGTATAATCTTCTTTTATCAATACCTAAATCTTCAATTAATTTGTAGACAATTCTCATTCTTCTATCTAATTTATAGTTTCCTGCATCATAGTGACAATCACCCATGTGACAACCAGTTACAAGTACACCATCAGCACCTTCTCTGAATGCTTTTAAGATGAATTGTGGATCAATTCTACCAGAACACATTACACGAATAACCCTAATGTTAGGTGGGTATTGCATCCTAGCAGTACCTGCAGTATCTGCTCCACCATAGGAACACCAGTTGCAACAAAACATTACAATTTTTATATCATCTGCCATAGAGTTAACCTCCTCTACTATTCAAATTTTTTTAAAAAAACATTGGAAAATATATTCTCCAAAATTTTTACCTTTCTCTTTTTTTTAAAACGTTTTAATCAACAAAAAATATATTTATAAAAAATATTTTTTCATTGATAAATATTGTACCTCAATGAGCTAGCTCAGCATAACATTAATGTACTAATACAATATTACTTTAAAATTAAATATAAAGGTTACTTGGAAATTAAAACCGAAAGCTTTAAATAAAATAAATTAATTTAAAAAAAAATTAAATTAAAAAAAATTTAAGAAAAATAGAAAAAAATAAATTAAATATATATAAATAATTGAAAAAAATAAAATAAATAAAGTAATTTATTAAAAAAAATAAACATGAATAAAAAATACGTTTTAATAAATACGAATGAAAAAATAATACAAATATGAAAAATTAGATAAAAATTAATAAAAAATCAGAATAAAATTAATAAAAAATTTAATAAAAATAAAAAATAATCTAAATAAAATATATAAAATTAATAAATCTTAAAATAAAAAAAGAAAAAAATTAATATTAAAATAAAAAAGAAAAAATTTACATTCCTTTAATACTCATATCAATCATTTTTTTAGTACTTTCAGCAAGAGCAGGAGGTAAACCTGTAATATCCATATTTAAGAATCCTCTAACAATCATAGCTGCTGCTTCTTCTTCAGTAAATCCACGAGATGTTAAATAATAAATTTCATCTTCATCAATTTTACCAACTGCAGCTTCGTGAGATAATTCAAGTCCAGAAGAATTAGCTTCAAGAATTGGAACTGCATATATAGAAGATTCATCAGATAAAACTAAACCATTACATTCAAGATGACCTTTAACATCTGGAACATTACCAACTAAATCTCCTCTAGCATAAATTTTAGATTCATCATTTGCAACAGAACGTGAAAGAACTTCAGCAGAACTATTTTTGTGATTAAGAATAGCACGTGAACCAACATCAATATCTGAATCTTTTTGACCAGATAAAACACTTTGGAAAAGTGCACGTGAGTTATTACCTTCACAATATGCAGTAGGATAAGATTGTACACATTTAACAGGACTAGTTAAAATATAATTATTAATGAAAGTAGTATTATCTGCTAATTTAATACCAGTTCTAGGACGTACTTCAACTTGTTCAGCCCAATTATGGACCATTGTAAAAGTAATTTTAGAACCTGGTTTAAGATATAATTCACTTACACCAACATGAAGTGCAGAAGATATATCACTACCAGTAGCACAACCAGTTATTAAATGAAGTTCAGAGTTTTCCTCAGCAATAATAATATTATGTGCTGTTTGCATAATATCTGCATCAGCAATAAACATACATGCTTGTACTGGAAAAACTTCTTTAGTGTTAGGTTTAGATCTAATGAAATAACCGCTATAAACATCTTCTTTTTCTTCTCTCAATGCAGTTTCTGCAGTATATTTATCTTGATCCGGTTTTACAGCATTCCAAAGATAATCTTTTAACCATGGATATTTATCTTTTGCAACACCAGTATTCATAATTTCAATATTATCAGATAAAGAATTAGAAAAGATATTACTTTGATCAAATTGAACGAAACTTCCACTTCTTTCTTTTTCATCTGAATCAACACCTACAGAAATAAGAGTATCTTTATCTTTTTTAGATAAATCATTTAAATCATCAATAGCATCATAAACAGAAATATCTTCTTTAGAATAATTTGCAATAGTAACATCTGTTCCTAAAGGTGCTTTTTTATTTTTAGCTTTTTCAGCATCATTGAGTACATTGCGCACAACTAACACATCCTTTAAATCCATTTTCACGAACATCATTTAAAATTTCTTCAGGATTTCCTGAACAAGCAATTTCACCATTCATTAAAATATGAGCTTTATCTGCTTTTACAAAATTTAAAATATATCCTAAATGAGTAATTAGTAAACCTGCACGTTTACGTTCACTGATTTTTTTCTGTTTATCTAAAATAACATTTAATTCTTCAGCAATAAGTTCTACATTTTCAATATCAACACCAGAATCTGGTTCATCAAACATTGTAAAATCTGGTTTTTGAGCTAATAATTGAAGAACTTCAGATCTTTTAACTTCCCCACCAGAGAATCCTAAGTTAACATCTCTTTTTAAAAAATCATCATTAAATTTAAGTTTATCAGCTAAAGCTTTCATTCTTGGATTTAATTCATCTTCTTCATTTTGACCAGATTCATATTTTAATAAATTTTCAACAGAAATACCTCTAATTGCTGGAGGATTTTGAAAACTTACTCCCATACCTAATTTAACTCTTTCAGCAGTTGATAAGTTAGTTATATCTTTACCTTTGAAAATAATTGAACCATTAGTAACATGATATTTTGGAAATCCTAATATAGTCATGAACAAAGTACTTTTACCTGCCCCATTAGGTCCTAAAAGTACATGTGTTTCACCTTCTGCTATAGAAAGATTAACATTTTTTAATACTTGTTTACCTTCAACTTCAACAGCTAAATTGTGAATTTCAAGTAACATATTTTATCACCATATATTATTAATAGAATAAAACAAAATTCATAAAAATATAAATAGTGTTATATTTTACATATTAAACTTAATTTTTATTAAATAAAAAGTTTATGATAAAAATCATGAAAATAATAATAAAATAAAAAATATAACAATGAAAAAATAAACAATTGTTATATTTTATTTAAATAAACTAAATAAATAGATATATTGTTAATAAAAAAATTAATATAAACATTATAATTAAAGTATAAAAAAAATTAAGTCTATTGAAATCCTATTTTTTATAACAAAGTATACCTAAAATTTGAATTTAAGAAAATTTTTTTAAAAAAAAGAATTTTAACAAGCTTAAAAATTAAAAAATTTATAATTGATAAAAATATTAAAAAATTAAATAAAATCCTCAAAATAAAATACTAAAACACAATTTATATAAAAATTAAATAATTAGAAAAATTAAAGTTAATAAAAAATTAAACATTATTTTTACTAAAAAATATTAATATTAGATAAGAACAGAATTAGTATTAAAATAAAAGAAATATAAAAAATAATTAAAAACTAATAAAATAAAAGTTAAAACCAAGAAAAAAAGTTAATATAAAACCAGAAAAAAGATAAAATTAATAAAAAGAAAATTTATTCTGCTACAATAATAAATTCTCCAACTTTTTCAACTTTTGAGAAAGGAACAAGTAATAAATCACCTTTTCTTTTAGCTCCTTTAACATGAATATTACGATCTTCTTGTACTTTAATAGCAATATCTACAATTTTACCGGTTTTATCATTAATAATAAGTTCATCAAGAACACCAAGAATACGAGCATTATTAGTTGCTACTTGATAATTCTTAACCTCACTCCATAATTTTTCTTCTCTTTTTTGAATATTTTTTTTATTTTCCATGATTACACCGTTAATGAATAAATCAATATAATAATTAATATTATTAATTTTATAATATTTAAATTAAACCCCAAAACAATAATACAATAAAGAATAAAATTAATTTAAAAAAAGTAATAAGAAAATAAAATAATAAAATTAAAATAAAATATTAAATTATGGAATAAAACTTAAAGATAAATAAAACTATATCAAAGAATCCTTAATTTTATATGCTATATCTACATCATCAATAGAATTTAAGTTAAATGCTAACTTTATATTATCCATGATTAAATTAGTTTGCTCTTGAATAGAATTTTCACTTTTTAAAATATTAAGACCTGATGGAACAAGACCATTAAATTCATAAGAATAAGATACATTATATTTTTTATAAAGTTCAACAGGGATTTGAACTGATAAACTAGGTTTATTAGAGTCAAAATATTTACTTAATACATAATCAATAATATCAGAAGTAATAAAAGGAAGATCTGCATTTATAACTAATATAATATTATCCTTAGATATTTTCTCAAAAACAGATAAAATATAAGATAAATCATCAAGATAACCTTCACCAGGAGTATCTAAATAAAATTTATTAAAGTCATCTAGAGAATTACCAAAATAAGAAAAATCATGATTTAATAAGTAATTTTTAGTATTAGGAGTATTATGACTTACTGCAACAACAATTTTATCAATTAAATTAGAAAAAGAAATATTTTCTATAACATAATCAATTAAACATTTATTATTAAATTTAAAAAGAGGTTTCTCAATATTAGAATTCAATCTAGTACCTAAACCACCAGCCATAATAAGAGCAATAATCATAAAATCACTGAAAAATAATACAATAATTAAAAATTATCAATTTTAGTTATTATAATAATTTAATACTAAAATTAAATTTAAAAAAGTTTATAAAAAGAATTTCAAAAAGTTAAAAAAATAATAAAAAAGGTAAAAATTACCTATTTTTATTCTGAAGTTTCATTCTTTTACCAAGAATACATTTACCGCCTTGGTGACCACCAATAGGATTATTTTGAGTACCCATGGAATTCATACAACGAGCCATAATTGCAGAACCTAATGCTAAACCATCTTCAACAAATACAGTGTCTTTGAATTTATCCTGAGAATATTCTAATATAAGTTGAGGTTTACGTCCAGTAATACCTGCTCTACCAGTAATACCTAAAACTGAACCTTCAGTAATAATATTTTCATCAAAAGCTACATCAAGTGCACGATAAACAATATTTGCAGAGACATAATCCATAGTAGATAAAAGTGTTGGTAAACCATCATTTTCATAAATTTCTTTACCAATATCCATTAAAACAGGAAGTTTATCTCCATTTTCACCAACATCACAACCAATTAAAGTAGTACCTGCAGATTCTGCAGCTTCTGGATCAATAGGTACAGTCCCAAATCTAGTAATACCTAAAGGTACTTTACGGATATCAATATATTTATGGACTTTTTTAGCATTTTCTTTTGCTTTTTTCTTATCTCCTTTTTTATCTAATTTAGGATCATATAAATCTAATGCTGCACCATTATTTTTATCAACTTTATCAGTACCACGAGCAAGAGAATCTGAAACAACACCTGCAAGACCTAAAAAGTTACCTACAGTATTAGCATAAGGTCTATTATCATTTACAACACGACCTGCTAATGTTGAACCAAAATCAAGAGATACACAAGGATTTCTAAAATCAACATCAGTCCATTTAGCTCCTAATTTAATACCTGCAGTAACTAATTCTCCTTCCATTTCATTTGCAGTAGCTTGCTTACCTTTTGGAGGAACTACACTTACAACAGCACCATCAAATGTTACATGATCAAGTAAAGTATATTTTCTAAGTCTTTCAGGTAATTGCTGAGGACTCATTGCAGGAGACATTTTTCTAGGAGGAATACCTGCATCTAAACATCCATCAGCAAGAGCAATAACTAATTTACCTGCTTCTTCAGCAGTAGCAAAACCTGCAGTTACTCCAGTAGATCTTACTACAAAATCAAGATCTTCATCTTTATCAACATTAGCTTTTTTAAGGGATTCTAAAACAGTATCTTTAATCATTTCAGCAACAGCTTCTTTTGATAATTCAATACCCCAAACAGTTTTACCAAAAACTTCTTCACTTGGTTTAGGTGGTCTAATATCCCTAGTCATTTTAACTGTTTTATTTAATAAATAACAATGACTATTATTTAAATTAGTTGCAGTTAAAATACATTTTGTAGTAGTATTACCAAGTTCAACAGAAGCAGTTACATAATAAACATCTTGATGAGTTTTAAATCCAGGATCTTGAGGTCTATTTGTACTAGCTTTTAACATATCTAAATCTTTTGGTTGGCTATGTGCAATTATTGGTTTAGGCCCTTTATGAAAAAGATTATCCAAAAATGACATAATTTTACCCCACATTATTTTAATTAAATTAATTGAAAAACAATTAAGATTATATTTAAAATTATAATAATATAAATTTTTTTAAATGAATTTAGAATAAAAAAATAAGTCTTCTTGAAATCTTTTAAACTTAAGATTTAATCCAGTCAAAAATAAATGGGTTTAAAAAATATCTTCTAAACAAAAAACAGAAAAAATAAAATTAGAAAAAATAAGATATTTAGAAAATTAACATATTTAATCAAGATTTTAAAAAATAAGTAATTAAAAATGAGAAATAAACAAATAAACTATTTAAAAACAGTAAATAAAAATCAAGAAAAACAGAAAATAAGACATATAAAAAAACAAAAAAAACAAAAAACACATATTTAAAAAAAACTAGAAAAAACAAAAAACGATAAGATAAAGAAGTTAGATGAGAAAATCACCTAACTTAAATATACCTATACTAATTTATTGAATGGGTGACCTTCTACAGGTTCAGTTCCAATATCTTTAGCAGCTTCAGCCATGAAACAATCAGCCATAGCAACAGCAGGGAAAACTTTTGAAGAGTTTTCAATAGGACCGTATAAACAGAAGTCTCCACCAGCAGCTACTTGCATTAAATCAGAACCTATATCACATACAGGCCATGCATCTTTATGTTCTTTTTTCCATGTTTTTAACCAATCCCAAGCAGAAGGTACGTTGTGAATACCAGAACCTACAGGGTAACCCCATTTAGATTTTTCTGCAAAGGTAGTTCTTAATGCAGGTCCTCCACCTTGTCCTAAAGGAGTGACAGCTACATCCATGAAGAATTTAGTAATTCCACAATCTTCAGCCATAGGAATAATACCTTCATCTACTACAGATCCACCATTATCCCAGATGTCGATTTTACCTTCTACACCAGCTTGCATAGGGTTAAAACCTAAAATAATAGAAGCTTCAATATCAGATTCTTTAACTTTTGCAATTTCGTCAGCTTCACAAGACATGTTTAAAGAGTTGTAAATAGCCCTATCACAAATACCTTGTTCTTGACAGTAATCTACACCAGCCATTTTAGCGTCTGCACCAGTTGAATCTATTAAAAATGGTTTATCAGAAACATCAGCTACAAATTCTAAGTAATTTACCATAGCTTCTGGAGTTGCTCCAAAAGTTTGGATAACACAAGGGTTTCCTGTAACATCAGACATTTCTTCCATTTCTTTAATTAATCCTTCAGCAGCATCATGATCAAATATACCTGCTTTTTCATCACTAATAATTTTGTGTCCACCATAAAAGATAGTTCCACAGAGAACTGTTGGATATTCACCAGGTTGTCCTCCACATTTTACACCTGCAACATCTACAACAGTTTGTTCTTTATCAAACCTAAACATTTAATTAACCTCCAATCTTAAATTAATCCTGATAATATTGAGGTCATTACAGCTGCAAGATTGTATTTAATAAATACTATCATTACTAAAAGACCTATTATCATTCCGTATAATATACCAATATCTCTACCTGTTTGTTGGCCTAAACGTTGAGAATATTCACCTAAAGCAAATTCAACTTTTTCTTCAACATCATCTAATTTTTCCATTGCTTTATTATATTCTTCTGGATCGACCATTACACTTGGTGTTGTTTCTTCTTCAGACATTCATAAACACCTCTATAATCCACATAATTTAGCAATATAAGGAAGAAGTACTAATAAGATAAATGCGAAAGCAATACCAATTCCTATACCTTTAACTCTACTAACAGATAATGCTGAATAAGCTCTTCCTTGCCTTCCAATAAGTTTGGATTTATAATCAATATTTTCAGATACGTTGTTAATACCACGTACATTTGGATTAGTTGAAATTTTTACCATATTAAACTACCTCCAATTAGAAGAATATGAATAATGATAATATTACTATAGTAAATACAAGACCAATCATAATACCTTGTACTTTACCAGCATAATTACCAGATAAATTCTTTTGAATTGCACCAATCATATTGATTTCAGATTCAATGTTTCTCATTCTAGCTTCAATTAAAGCTGTTTCAGGAGAAACTGCTTTAATTTCTTCACCACTATCTTCTTCTTCATCGTCGTCAGAAACTTCAACGACTAAAGCTTCTTCTTCAAAAGCACCAGGATCTTTTTCAATACATTCTTTTACTTTAGAAGTGATTGCTCCACCATCTTCAGTATCAATTAAATCAACGATTTCTAATTGGTTTTGGAATCTTTCAACACCTTCCATAGGAATGTTTTCTACAAAAGGAATTGCCCCAGTAGCACCATTAATTTTCTTTTTCTCAGGGTCACAACCATTTGCATGTAAAGCTTTAAATGCTTGACCAGTAATATGACCTTGTACTTCTGCACCACATAATATTAAGAACCTGATATTTGGGTTAGAGATGATATTAGCAACTACTTTTTCAATACCGAGGTTTTCTGTTTTACATGGTCCTGCAATAGCTGCTCCAGCAGCAGCAGGAATATCCTCAATGTGAGAAGCTAAAGTTGCTACAGCAACAGGACTTTCAGGGTCCCCTGCAATGTAATCTCCAGTGACAATAGGCCATCCATCTGCAGGTGATTTTTTATCAGCCATCTATAAAACCCCCAATTTGATTAATACAGGAATCATTGCAATAATAATAAATACTGCAATTAAGAATCCATAAACTACGTTAGTTATAGTACCAGCGGTAATATAGTTTCCTTCTCTGTTAGGATAAGCACCTAAAGGAGCACTATATGGATCTAATGAACTAACTAATTCATCAGCATCAGCTTCTAATTGATTAATAGCATTGTTGATGTCATCCATATTTAAGATAACTAAACTTCCACTTCCAGCACCAATAATACCTGTCATAGGGTCTAAACTAAGACTCATTTCAGGAACAACATTTACAAAAGGTAACATTTCTGCCATAATTAGTGCCTCCTATAATTCTACTTTTGGCCATAATCCAGACCATTTTACAGATGCAGCAGCTTCATAAGATGCTTTCATAAAGCTTCTAAATGAAATTAACCATCCGATTAATCCGACAATAATAACAAGTAACCATGCTAAGTGACCTGCAGGAATAGTACAAATACCTACAATAATCATAGATAAGAATGCACATGAAACAGCACATTTTAAAGTTCTTACTTGATCTTCATTAGGTCCTAAACATGCGTTAAATGGATGTTGAATAGCCATTGTGTTTAAGATGAAAAGTAAAGCAATAAAACCAGTTGCAACAACAGATTTTAAAATTACTAATAAGTCTAAACTTCCACCAGCAATAGCAACAGAGAATGCAACAAGAGATAAAGCAGCAGCACCAACAAGTTCAGTAGTACAACCTACCATAATAGGAATTTTCATACCAATAATTTTAGTTGCAATTAAAGCAATAATACAACCTAAAATTAAACCGATAATTAATGCGAAAACAGGTCCTAAGTAGATAATATTACCTGCCATAGGTACAAGAGCTAAACCAGTTAAAGCAGCAATAACACCAGCACCAAGAGACATGTATCCAATAGATGGTACACCAGTACCGAGACCATATTGAGCTACTCTACGAACTGCATCTGATCCCCAAACTATAGCACATACTCCACCTAAACATGCAAATAAAGGTCCAATAGTAGGATTAACAGTACCTAACCAAGTGAGTATTAACCCACCAATGACACCTAAGCATAATAATTTTTTTGAACTTACAGCTTGTTCTTCATCAGCCATTTTAGATACCTCCACAAAGTAATATAATAACGATTGCAATTACTAATGAAGCTATTAAACTACAGACAGCACCTCTACCAATTCTTTTGAATTTAGGGTCCATCATACCTTCAATAGTACCTCCAATATTATAGGAAGCAAGTACAGAGTTAATAAAGAATAAACCAGTTGCACAAATTGCAGCTAATGCAATACAAATAGAAGTGTTAGAACCAAATACTTTTGAGGTTGAAGCGATGGTTTGGATAGCATAAAATGCAATTCCTCCACCTACACCACCTAAAAGTGATCCAATAATACCACTTACATATGCAACAGTAGGAACTCCGTGACCTTCAGTACCTGGAGTTTTATAAGCTTCTTGATCAAAACCAGTAATAGGATCTTTTTGAGTTTTTGCAGATACAGGAACAACACCTACACCATATACATAAATGTAGTTTGCAAATAACATGGTAATACCCATCATTAACATTGCACCAATTCCACCTGCAATAATAATCATGACTAAACTAGCTCCTTCCATTGAAGCAGCAGTAATAAGACCGGTCATACCAGCACCAGCAGCTAACATTGCAGTACCAGTACCTACACCAGTAGCAGTAGCCATAGCAGCAGGAGCTCCACCTACAGGAATGAAGTGTACACCTGCACCCATACAGATTCCAGCAATAATAATTAATATAATTAAGAAAATTAAATCCATGATGAAACCTCCTTATTCTTCTTCATATGGGCCGAATTTATTTCTTGCAAATACTTCAATTTTGTAGTTTAAGTAAATTAAAATAAGAACAATAATAATACCGACAACTTGTCCGCCAATAGTTCCGAAAACAACAGTAATCCAGAAACTAATAAATACAACTAAACCAAAACAGAAACCAGTAACTGGTCCACCATATTTTGAACAGAAGTTTACTACATCAATGGAGTTTTTAGCACCAACAGATTCTTTAGTAACAATATCTCCTTGAATAGCTACAGGAGTACCTGATCCGTAAGGGAATTTTTGATATTCACTTTCAGCTCCATAGTAAACATCTCCAGTAGAAGAACCAATTGCACCTACAGTAATACCCCAAAGTACAGCTAAAATAGGTAATGGGAATGTGTGTAAAGGTGTTCCTTGAATTGGAACTATCATTAAATAAGACATACCTACAATACAAAAAGTAGCAATAAATCCATGAGCTGCAATAGGGCCTAAACATTCATTTAGAGCATCCATAAATAAAGGTTGTTCAAATTGAGATTGACCTACAATACGTCCTACGTGAGAAGTAATTGTATAAATAGTATGAACAAATGCAGCAACTACAGAACCTATAGCAATTGCGACAATAGGTAAAACATTTAAATATGACATAAATACGAAAGCAACAGCACCAGCAACACCACACCATACACCGTATGCTACAGGTTCACCAGAAACTGCCTTATTTATAATTCTGTGTAAATGTCCCATTTGAGGAGCTAACTGAACTTGTGAGTTAGGGTTACTTTCAGATCCTACATCAGACTCTAAATCTTCTGCAGCACCACCGATAGTTGCAGCAGCACCCATCAATGCGACAACACCTAATGTTATAGGGTCCATATTTCTTTTCCTCCTTAGTTTTTATTAAATTGATAATTTAATAAACATGAATAAACCGATTTTATATTTTAATTGTCAAATCAAACAACTTTGAATAATATTTAATCAATACTAATTTTCTAAGAATAAACTATACTCTTAAAACATCAGTTTAGACTAATGTATAATAATTTTTAAAACTTTATATAAAAACTTTCCTAATTATTTTTTAGTTATACTTAAAAATTCAGACTAAAAACTTAAATGATTTTTAATCTAACAAAAAAATAAAAAAATAGGTGTTAATACACCTATTTAGCTGGAATAATTAAAGATCTTTCACCAGCAGGTTCGAATTCTCTTAATGCACCTTTAGCAATTTCATTACGAGGAGCAGAGAAGTCAAATACTAAGTTTTTATCTGCAAATGCGATTTTAATTAATGGGTTGTATGTGAAAGCATCTCCACGAGCTGCGTGAGGAGCTTGTGCAATACCAGCATATTCACCTTGGTGACCTACGTTCATTGCATAGTTAGGATAGTTAGGTCCTCTCATTTCAAGAGGTAAACCTTCATCATTTCTGAAGGAGAATGTGTTAGCAGCACCACATTGATCTTGTAAATCGTAACCATAGAAACCTAATCTGGAATGTTGTTCTTTGTGTAAGTATTGAGATAAGTACCATGCACTTAAACCAGTTTGAGCATTTCCAGTAGCAAATGCAGTTGAAATACCTGCAGCAGCTGCAACAACAGCAGCCCTTTGGGATCCACCGAATTGAGTTTCAAGTAATGCAGGGAATTTTTCATATTGTTCTAATCCGTAGAAGGTAACTTCAGAACCAACATCAAGAACAGTGTCCATGTTGTTAGGTGCTTTGGTTAAACCATATTTATCTTCTACATAATCTTTACCATAGTAAGCAAAGTCATCAAGAACATTATCAGTATATGCTGCAGTAGCATATTGAGTAAATCCTACACCACCAGACATGTATGAACCTAACCATACTTGATCGTATAAAGCTGCACCAGCAGCAACAACATCTAAAGATATTTTTACAGGATCATCAGAGTTAACTCTGGAAGATTGTACAATATCTGCCATGTAACCGAAAGGAATTCCTCCAGGTTCGTTAGCAGCTCTTGCTCTTCTTTGTGGTAATGGAGTACCCATTTGAATAACTTCTGCGTGTTTAGATGCGTATGCGAAATCTCCAGTTGCACCTTCACCAGCACATTGGTTGTATGCAGAAATCATAGACATACCAATTTGCATAGCAGACCATCTAGAGGTTACACCTCCATCACAAACTCTTCCTACAACAGAAGGAATTCTTACAGCTTGCCAGATTTTATCTCCAACTTCAGCTTTTAAAGCTTCAGCTTGTTCTTCTGGGAACTCTTTATTAATATCTAAAACGTAACATTTATCGATTTCATCTGCTAATTCATCATCACCAGTGAAAACTTTTACGTAAGAATCAGCTGCTAAGTATGGGTTAATTTCTACCATATGTTCCTGTACAACAGCTCCACCAGGCATAGCGTGGTTTAAGGTTTCTAAGTAACGAGTAATGGTTTCAGGAGTTACTTCCATACCTAATCTTCTTTCAAGAACGTTGTGTGCAGTGTTTAATCCTACAATTACAGTTCTTCTAATGTCATCCCACATTTGTTGGATAGCAGCGTTGTTAATAAAGTGTAAATCGTCTCCTTCTACGAAGGTGTCAGTACCAGAAAGTTGGTAAGGCATTAAAGTCCTTTGTCCTAATGGACTTCCAACATCAGGGTTGAATTGAGGAATACCTCTTTTTTCAGCTATTTCTTTACCTGCTTCATAAAATTCAGTTTTCCTTTCAGATTGTCTCCAACCACCTAAATTATAGAAAGTAGTGGTTTTATCTTCAGGAGATTCTTTGAATTTTTTATTTAATGCATCAATAAACTTTTTATCAGCCATAACATAACCTCCCCTATTCAGGGTTGTATCCTCCTTTGGATCTTGTGATGTGTATTCTGTGTAATACTTCTACAGCATCTTTATCGTCTTTATAAGCATCACCATCTACTCTATAAATAGTAGTGATTTCTTTTAATTTTTCTTCGTCTAATGGTTCACCTAAATCAACAGGTTCATCTAATGGAATACCAATTTGGTTTTTAACCATTTCGACATGACCGGTTTCTTTGTTCATAAGTTGTCTTCTTAACATATCGAACATGATACCGTCTTCATCTAACCTTAAAGAGTGACCGTGTACAGATTTACCTCTAATTCCAGTCCTTGCTGGATCGAAGTATTCTGTTTCTAATAATTCTTTGGAGAGTTTTTCAAGATCTCTTTCCCTTGCTTCAATAACTTGTCTTCCAGATAAGGTACCAGTATCTACTCCTCTGTATCTGTTTAAGTAAGCTCTTGCTCTTACATAAGGTTGAGCTGGAGCGAAGTACATTGAATCAGCGAATTGGATATATCTTACTCTGTCTCCTGCTTTTGCACCATCAATAGGTGTTACTAATTCTCTTACAATGTCATCAGGCTCATCCATTTCATCTAAAGGTGGGTGAACTGATTTATATTCTTCACCTGGAGCTCTGTGACCTAATATTTTTACTACATCTTCATCAGAAATTTCTCGTAATTTTTCTAATTTTTCATTTGGATCAGAAAAATGTCTTCTGTTTTGAGAAACTTTTGAAGTTCCTGGATAATATTGTGCCATAATCATGCATCTCCTAATGCTAATTTAACTTTTCTAATAATTTCATCTAATTGTTCTTGAGAGACTGTTTGTCCTCTAATTACACCGCTAATAATATTAACGATTGTTCCTTTTGTTTTGACCTCATCAGGCATAACTTGTGCTGTTTTAACACCAATTTTTGCAAAATCCTCAAAATCAACAGGATATTCACAAATAATCACACAAGGTTTATCAATATTTCTTAATATTAATCTAGCTTTGTAAATAATGTGATTTCTTACTCCACCTAAATGAACTACAACAAGCTTATACTGATTTAATTGTTCAATCTCCTTAGGAGTTAAACCCATTAAACTAGAAGCACCTACTCCTGGTGCATCACCAGGTACACCAGCACCAGCATTTAAAATCATAGTACTAGTAAGTAAATTTGCTTCACGTAAAGCAAAAGTAATTTCACATACAGGTTTTGTAATATGTCTACGACCAGGAGACATTGCTACAGCAATAACGTCACTTCCACATTTAGCAAAAGTTCCTCTCTGAGCAATACCTCCACCTTCACCAAGACCCATAGTTTCTCGGCAATCAACAACATGTGTAGAACGTCCAATCATATTATCTATTCCACTCTATCATAATCAATGAAATCAACACTTTCAGCAAACTGTTTATTATTATCTGCTAAACCAATTAACTCGTCTGGAAGATCATTTTCACCAGTTCCATACTTAATAGCATCACTAACTGTTTTATGTCTTCTAATATATTCATTTCTTGATGTATTAATATCATATCCAAATTTAAGATTTTCATCACAAATTTTTTCAATTTCATCAAGAGCAGATTCAGTTGAAAGCTCAACTAATATACGACCAGTACGAACTTTAAGTTCTATTGGTTTACCACAAACAGTAATGTTTCTTCTTTCTTTATATTGTGGAAGGAGGTCAGGATCATCTGGGGGAAGTCTTGGACCATGAATTACTGTCCTTTTTACATCATCTAAACTTTCAATGCTATTTAACATTTTTTCAGTAGTGTCTGCACTAAGAAATCTATAAGGAAAAATTTCAATATCCATAATTATCTACCCCTTCAATTAGATGTTTTATTTTTACGAAATTAGATATCTCCTTTTATGTCGGAAGCAGCTTCTGCGACATATTTAAGAGGTTCTCTGAATTCGTCAATTTTACTGTATACTTCTTTAATTAAACCAGAAGTAGCTTCTGGAGAGAAGAGTTGAGTTCCTGCATCTAAAGACATACCTGCAGCAGCACAAGGAATTGTGAAACCTTTACTATGTCTAGTTACAATGTGGTTACCGTTGAATAAACCAGGTCCTCCACCACCATAAATAGAGTGACTGAAGAAACTGAATCCTACAGCTACACCTTCACCTCTACCGAAGTCAAGACCAGGTAAACCAGTAGCAAATTCGATAGAATCGTTGAAGTATAATAATGTAGATGGAATACCTTGAGCAGCACGAGCAGCACCGACGTTTACCATAACTGCAGCTACAGAACCAGCAGCAGTATATGCATTCCATTTAGCTAAGTCATCAGTTTGATATACATTGAATCCGTTTAAATCTTTTTCAACAGAAATAACATTATCTTCAACAGCATGATCAACAGTATCTGCAATAATAGAACCAACAGTACCATCAGTAGCGTTATCTTTAACCATACTTAAGACTAAGTTATCTGCATTCATTCCTTGGTAAGCTAAACCTAATAAGTGTAATCTTTCGAATGCACCTACAGCATCACCCATTTCAAACATTGCTGTTTGTTCTAAGATACTAGCTAAAGCAGCAGCTTGAACACTGTTTTTTAAAGTAGCAGCAACAATGTGGTTTACAGGAATGTTCCTGAAAGAATAACCTGGACCTTCTAATTTTTGAGGTACACCTAACATAGAAGAAATGTTAGATCCAGCATAATCTACAGTTTGTGGGTAAGAACCTAAGATAGCAGCTTTAACCATGTTTGCATCATACATACTGACATCAAATTGGTCAACGATTGCTTGAGTTAAAGCAGTAGCAGTTACTAAAGTTGATACAGAATATTCTGCAGAAGCGTTTATTCTTTTAGTTGGAAGTTGAACTAAAATCCTTTTTCCACCAGAAATAAGTTCTACTTTAGTATCATCATCATCAGTTACTTTAATCATGTCTTTTAAAGAAGATGCTATAGCTTCAGCATTACTTGTAATATCAAGATCTAATTCTCTTCCTAAAATTTTACAAGCTTTACCACCTACGGTAGCATTTCTTAATGAATTTTCAATACCCTCTAAGTTTACAGCAACTGTTCTTTTAACATCAGATACAATACTTTGTATAGCTGGGTTGCGTATAGGACTTAGAGCTTCAATTGGTACATTAGAGTCTACTAATGAACCTCTATCGTCGTATAAGTCGACTTTATCATCATACTTCGCCATTTTTTCCCTCCTAAATAAATAGAGTTACTAATATACCTCTTAGCAAAAAACTGGATAAGTTTGTAGTTAATGCTAAGTCAGCCTAAAGCAAGTTTTTGCAATAGCAAGCAATATGGTATACAAATTTTAATTTGATTAAGATATAATATAAACATTACCTTTTTTTACAATTAGTAAAACTTATAAGTAATAAAAAAGCTCAAATGTATTAAAAAATATAAATAAAGTAATAAATTTTTAAAAAAGAACTTAAAATAAGATAATTATCAAAATAAGAAAAATAAAAGATAAAAAATAAAAATAAAGATAAATGAAAATTTAAAAAGATATTAAACTATAAAATAAAGATTAAATAAAAAAAATATTAAATTAAAATCAAATAAAAAAGGAAGAAAAATTAAAAAAATTAAAAAAAATAGTATTACTTTAATCATATTAAAATAATAATCAAAAAATTTTTTTCAAAAAACACCTAATAATATATATTATAAAATTGAAAAAAATAATTTCAAAAATAATAATATTTATTAATTTAAAGACTCTTTTAAATAAAATTTTTATACAAAAATATAATTTTAAATATAAATTAAAAAATCAAGATGATAAAATGCAAATATTAGCAGATGTTGGTGGAATTCCAGGAAAAGATTGTAGAGGTTTTTGTAAATACTGCTACTTTAAAAAAGTAAAAGATATAAAACCTCTTGGATGTAAATATTGTTCTCCAACTAAAATTGGCTGTGATAAATGTTCCATTGGAATCCAAGATGCAGAATCAGAATTTAAACCAGTATTTTTAGTTGCAAACGAATTACAAAGTAGATTAATGTTTAATCCAATACGAGATAATAATCTTAAAGTAAATATCAGCGGTGGAGGAGATGTAAGCTGTTATCCACAAATAAAAGAACTTGCAGAAGTAATAAATCAGTTTCAACTACCTATGCACTTAGGATATACTAGTGGTAAAGGAATAGATAATGAAAAATGGGCAACAGATTTAATTAATTATGGTGTAGATGAAGTAACATATACATTATTTGCAGCTGATGAAAAACTTAGAAGAGAATGGATGGGTGATCCAAGTCCAGAAGCATCTCTTAAAGCAGCAGAAATATTTAGTCAAAATACAGAATTACATGCAGCTATGGTCATTGTTCCTGGAGTAAATGATGGAGAAGTTTTAAAAAATACTTGTGAAAAACTTGAAGAATGGGGAGCACATGCAGCAATTCTTATGAGATTTGCAAACACAACTGAAGGTGGACTTATATTAAACAATGCACCAATTGTAAAAGGAATAGAATCTCAAAGTGTTGAAAGTTTTGAAGAACTTGTAAAAGAAATAAATTCAGAATTCCCAAAACTTAGAGTAACTGGAACACCTGTTTGTGATCCTGAAACTGGAGCCCCATTTGCAATAGCAAATGATGGAAATGAAATTTATTTACAATTTATACCAAAAGTAACTGGTGAAGCAACAATCATATCTTCATCTATTGCAGGACCAAAAATAGCTAAAATATTTGAAAAAATCAATGCAGATGATAAGGTAAATGTAATCTCTACAAAAAAAGATATTGCATGTCTTATTACAAAGTATGACTTAGAAGATATTGATTTATCTGAAGTTAAAGATACTGTATTAATACCAGGAAGAGCATATGTACATGAATTAGATTTAAATAGAATATTCTCTGCAGATGGTAAAGAACGTCTTGTAACAAGAGGACCTGATACTTTAAGTGTTGATGGAGAATTAAGTGGAAATTTAACTGATGAAGATGTTATTGAAAAAGAATTAGAACAATTCAGAGATTTAGTAGAAGCTATTAATTTCTTTGGTATGGTAGTTCCAAAAAAATAAATTTACTTAAATCTCTTATATTTTCAAAATATATCAATAAAACTGAGCTTAAACAATATAAAATTAAAAATAAAAATCAAAAAACTAATTTATAAACTATTTTTTTAAATTTTTATTATAAAAAATATTAAAAAAGAATATTTATACTTATTTTTTTTCTTCTTTAAGTCTTAAAACAATAATTTCAGAATCTGTTCCAAGTCTTATTGGAGGACCCATAGTACCTATACCATTTGTAACAGAAAGATGACTATTAGTAAATCTACCAAATATAGTAGGTAATTCAATAGAAAATATTCCTTTTAAAAATGGATAAAATGCTTTTACCCAAACATTTGCAGGATAAAATTGTCCCCCATGAGTATGACCAGATAACTGGAGATTTACACCTAATCTTGAGAAGTATTCAAAACCTTCTGGAATATGAAATACTAAGATATTAGTCTCATTCTTAATAATAGGAATAGTTGAAATGTCCATATCTCCCTCTAAGAAATCATTATCATCATAAGGATAACTTAAACCAATAATATTTAAACCAATATTTCTAAGATTAAGATTATCATTATCAAGTACAGTTATTCCAGCATTACGTGCTGCAGATTCAACATTCTCAATACCTTGATAATAATCATGATTTCCTGGAGTAAAGATTATAGGAACTCTTACATCACCTAATGGACTAAAAGCATCTTCTTCAATAGGACATGAACCATCAGCAAGATCACCAGAAATAACAACAATAATATCATTAGCACCTTCTTGTCTTAATTTAGTAGCTAATCTATTAAGTTTACGACTAAGACGACGAAGCATAGTTTTACCACGTATAGAACCTACATGTAAATCTGAAATATGTATAATAACAACATTATCATCTATTTCATTAGGCATAATATTTAAATCATGATATTTTACAACAATCCTATGTGCCTTATAATACCCAATTACTCCAAGAACAGGTACAAAAAGATACATAACATATATTAAAAAAATTGGAACTTTAATAATAAGACTAATTAAAAATATTATGAAAACTTCTAAAAGATACATTAAAGATGCCCATTTCCATAACTCAGAAACTTCCATTAAAAAACGAGTAATAGGTCTTGATTTTTTAAGTTCTTCTGTAATTGAAACTATATTTATAATAGCAAGAAAGCTTACAATAATTATAATTTGATTAAAACTTAAAGGATGATTAATATAATTAAACATTGTTTGTATTAAGTAATAATTAAAGACAAATAAAACAATAGTTGATATCGGACCATTAAATATATATCTTTGTTTTAAACTATACATTGTAATTCCTTCAAAATAAATTATAAATAAAAAAATTAATTAAAAATTTCAAAATATTAAAAATTGTATTAACTAAAAGATTTAAAAAAAAGCATAAAGATTATTAAAAAATAAAAAAGTATAAAATTATACAATTGAACTTTCATTTAAAAGTTTAACTAATGTATAACCATACATATGAGATTTTGTAATATCTGCAATATCAGATAATTTCCTACCATTTACATCAACATTTTCAATATCTTTATGGTAAGTATCATAATCAAGTTTTACCCTAACACCATCTAATTGACTTGTTACTGGGGTTGGAGTATATGCTTCTTTAATAGCAGGCACTTGATTTTCAATTGCATCTTTTACAAGAATAGAAGGTGCAAGAGGTGGATCTTCACCCATATATTTTCGTTTTTTATTTAAAATACTTTCAGTAGTTTCAACAAGCTTTTTAAGAGCTCTAATATTTTCACCACGTTTTAATCTACGAGGTATTCTACCTAAACCACTAACATATGCATCTGCACCTGGTAATTCATCAACATCTATTTCAGGTGCTCCAGTAACAATAACTGGAATATCAATATCATCATATAAAAATGACTTTTTAATAATACAATCTTTAAAACTACCAAGAGCAAAAATAGCTACATCATGCTCTTCAATTAAATATTTTTCTTCTTGTGAAATTCCACTAGTACCTTTACCATGACCTCTTGCTAAACCAATCATATTATCTTTTGCACCATAACGTCTAAGATATTCAGATATATCACATGCAGCATGAGGTAAATGATGTCTTGCAAGTGTTGGAGAAACAATAGCTATTTCTGTACCTGCCATTGGAGCAAAAGTAATTTTACCAAGTAATTCATCAGATTTCTCTTTAATTTTATCAACATCATCAACAGGAATAGCCATATTTATTACAAGATCCATTTGAATAATATTTTCTTGTATAATAAATCCACCTAAATCTTCAATTAATTCCCGCATTTCATTACCTTTATGAATTCCACCAGAATAAGTCAATGTTTCATACACAATAACCATCTCTATTATAATAAAATAATAAAATTTAGATAAATTATAATTATATAATCTATTATATTTACTTACTTAATAAATTTTTTAATTAACTTAAATAATATAATTCTTAACATATTTACTAAAAATTCAACTAAAACTAATTAAAATTTAAATCTTAAGATAAGAAATTAATAATGTGAAATATTTAATAAAATAGCATATCTCAACTCTGCTCTTTCAATAGGATTTTTTGGAACATTATGATGAGTTGGAATACTTATAAAAGAACAATCAATATTTTTATCAACTTCCATATAATCAGGATAAATTAAATAATCAAAATTATCATTATCAATATTAAAATTCATATCTAAAACAATATCCCTTAAAAATTTAGATTTTACAGAAACATTAATCTTAGAATTTTCATCTTTTAAACTTTTAACTTTACTATTATCAGATAGCCATGCATAAGCAAATGTATAATCTTCAAGCATACTTAATACATCATCATAATCAAGTTTTTTATTAGAATATTCTGATACTTTAATAACACTTTCTACAATCTGTTTAAATGTATTAAGTTTAATTTTTAAAGAATCCATATCAACTTTACTTTCAGATAATAAAATAGCAAAATCCCCATCATCTTTTGATGGATGAACTGCAATATTATAATCATTAATCCCTGCTAAATCTAATATTTTTTTACACATTGGTGTTGTAACAATATTCATTAAATAACCTGTATAAATTTATATTAAAATATCTGAAAATGATTTTTTAAAAATATTACTATTTTAAAAAGGAATAATATTCATAATTTAATATTTTAAAATAAAAAACTCCAAAAAAATATCTAAAAAAATAAGTATGTTATTAAAGCTTAATTAGAATTTAATAAATAAAAAATAAGAAATTAAATTCAATAAAACTAATCCTCCATAATAAAAGAATTTAATAAAAAAATAAAAATCTCAAAATAAAATAGACATTATATAAAATTTAAGTATTAAAAATAATTAAAATTGAAATTAATCAAAACTTAGTAATTATACCCTTTTCATATATACCAACAGTATCTGAAATATTATGTTTTAAACAAAATGGTATATCCTGAGAATAACCAAGGTTTCGAAGTCTATTAGCAGATCCTCCTCTTGAAATAGCTTCATTTGATTTAATTAAATCCCTTGAACTAAGAATAGCTACTTCTGCAAATTCTGAAAAATCAATATCAATACCTTTATCTTTAGAAAAATATTTTAACCAATATAATATTTCTCCACCAGCAATATAATCTTCAATAGCAAATTGACCAAGCCAACCTGCCATAACAATATCAATATGAGATTGTGAAAGTTTAAGTGCAGCTTCAGCACATGCTTTAGCATTAATAAAACATCCAACTAAAACATACTTACTTTTCATATTTTCAAGTACCCTTGTACCATTACTACTTGTTAATATTAAATTTTCTTTATCAGATTTATAATTAAGTATAGCATTAGGAGAATTACCAATATCAAAACCATCTAATTTTTTACCATTTCTTTCACCTGCAAGAACACCATTATATTTTTTAGATTTTTCAACTGCGTCTTCAGGAGAAAAAGCAGGAATAACAGTATTATAATTGTCTAATCCAACAGTAATTGTAGTACTAGCACGTAATGCATCAATCATTATTGAAACATCAGATGATATAGTGTTTTCAAAACTTATTGTAGCTTTCATAATTTAACCTAATAATATAATATATAATAAAAATTTAATAGAACTAATATATAATATTTTAAATTTAAAATGAAAATAAAAACTGTAAAAATTAATTATAAAAAATCATTAATAAAATAAAATTAATTATAAATATTAAAAAGATTAAATAAAACTTATAAAATTATTTTACAAAATTTATAAAATTCTAGAATAAATTATAAAAATAAAATTATAAAATTATTCTACATTATAAAGTTTTAAAATAATAAATTCTAGAAATCATTTTAATATTAATATAATAATTAAATTATTTATCAATTAAAACTAATCGAAGTGTTACTTTTGAATAGAGAAAACTTAACCATAATAGGTACTGCACATGTATCAGCAGATAGTGTAGAAGAAGTAAAAAATACCATTTATGAACTTCAACCAGAAGTAGTTGGTGTTGAACTTGATTATGGTAGATTTAAACGTTTAATGGATGAAAAAAATGGTGTAGAACCTGAAGATGATACAATATCTATGAGAAAAATCATAAGAGAAAATAAAGTAGGTTTATTTTTTATAACAAGTATTTTAAGTTACTTTCAAAATAAAATTGGACAAGATGTAAATGTTAAACCAGGTTCAGAAATGATTGCAGCAATTGAAGCTGCAAATGATCTTGATATTAAAATTGCATTACTTGATAGAGATATTAATATTACATTACAAAGAGTACTAAATAAAATGAGTGGATGGGAAAAATTTAAATTCATTCTTGGTGCACTTAAATCATTAGTTGTTGGTGAAGAGGAAGAAATTGATATTGAAGATTTAAAACAAGAAGATACAATTGAAGAAGTAATGGAATACTTTAAAGAAGCTTCACCAGATGTTTATCAAGTTTTAGTTCATGAAAGAGATGCATACCTTGCACAAAGTATATTAAATATCCCAGAAGATAATGTAGTAGCAGTCGTTGGTGCAGGACATAAGGAAGGAATTAATAATTATCTTGATTGTCCTGAAGAAATTCCAAGTTATTCAGAACTTACATCACTTGATGAAAAAAATGGTATTTCCTGGACAAAAGTAATACTTGCACTTATCCCAATAATATTTGTTGTGATATTTTTTCTGGCATTTCTTCATGGTGTAAATATCACCCATGAACTTATAAATTATTTTCTAATTTACATAATAGCAGGATTTATAGGATCAATATGTGCAGGTTCAAAAGTACAATCTGCAATTGTTGGAGGTTTATCTGCACCTTTTACAGTGATGCATCCCTTACTTGCTGCAGGAATGTTTTCAGCATTAGTTGAATTACATTATAGGAAAATTAAAAAAAGTGATATTAAAAATTTAAATAAAATAGACTCTTTAAAAGATTTATGGCATAATAATATTTTCAGAATACTTTTAGTATTTATTGGAACGGATATTGGAGTAAGTATTGCAACATTCTTTATATTACCTACAAGTGTTTTCATACCATTAATAACAAAAACATTTGGAATATAATCTACAAATACACCAAAAAATAGAGAGTTTCGTTTTACACCTACTCCCCAACATTTGGAATATAATCTACAAATACACACCAATAAAAATCCTTTTTTTAACTAAAAAAAGATTATATTCTAATTTTAAAAAAAATTCAAATTAATAAAAACAGTTAAAAATTAAAAGTACAATTTTAAATTTATTATATAAAAATAATTAAGAAAATAGAAAATAAAAAATTAAAGATATATTAAATAATAAAACAAATATATAATAAAAATCATGTAAAATATATAAAAATATAATGAAATTAATAGATTTTAAACAAAATATAAAATAAAATAAATCACTATTTTTTAAATTTTTATTTTAAAAATAATAAAACATATAAAGTTTTCTAAAACATTAATAATATGAAATAGCAATATATAAACAATATTATAATTTTAAAAAAATAAAAGATTAAAGGAATTATTTATTTGAAATAATTAAAAGGTGAATTCAATGTACTTAATCTTTAGATGTGATTGTGGAAGAGTACTTTATGCAAAAAAAGGACAAAACACAAGAAAATGTGTTTGTGGTAAAGTACTAAAAGTTAAAGAAAGAAGAATATTTAAAAAAGTTAACACAAGAGAAGAAGCATCAAAAGCAGTACAAGACATGCAAGAAGAAATTCACGGATTTAAAGGTTTTCAAAAAGCAAGTGATTTATAAAAATCTAATTAAAACTCACAATTAAAATATTTAAAAGTGATTTATAATAATCATTTAATTAAAAACTAAAAAATTTATTTTTTTATAAGGTATCGAAATGATTAAAGAAATAATAGAAATTATCATAATATTAATATTAATTATTATTAATGGTATATTAACAATGGCAGAATTAGCTATTGTATCGTCAAGAAAAATTAAACTTCAGAAACTCGAACAAGATAATGTTAGAGGAGCAAAAACAGCAATCAAATTGTATAATGACTCAACTAACTTCCTTTCAACTGTACAAATAGGAATTACAGTCATAAACATTATTTTAGGTGTAGTTGGTGGTGCAGCATTATCAAAACCACTAGCAGAATACTTAAGTCCTTATATACCTCATGCATATCCAATAAGTTATATTCTAATTGTATTTATTACAACATATATTACATTAGTAATAGGTGAAATAGCACCTAAACAAATTGCACTTAATGATCCTGAAGGAATATCTGTTAAAATTGCAAAATCAATGGATGTATTATCACGAGTTACTTCACCAATTGTACATTTATTAACAATATCCACTAATGTGTTTTTAAGACTCATTGGACAAAATGATGCAAAAAAACATGAAGTTACAGAAGAAGAAGTTAATTTATTAATTGAAGAGGGAATTGAAGAAGGAACCATTGAGAAAGAAGAACAAACAATAATTCAAAGAGTTTTCCGTCTTGATGCTCAAAAAGTTGATATGATTATGACACCAAGAAATGAAATTGTTTGGTTAGATCTTGATGATTCAAATGAAGAAAATCAAAGAAAAATCATTGAAAGTAAACGTTCAATTTTCCCAGTAGCAAGAGGAGAATTAGATGATTTTATTGGTGTTGTTCAAGCAAAAGATATATTAGGTCGTATGTTTGATGATAAAAATTCAACTGATATACATAAAATCCTAAAAAATCCACTTGTAATTCCAGATAATCTTCAATCAATGGAACTTCTTGAAAAATTTAAGAAAAATAAAACATATGTACATATGGCTCTTGTTGTAGATGAATTTGGTACAGTACTTGGTTTAATTACCTTAAATGATTTACTTGAAGGAATTGTTGGAGATATTCCAGGTATAGATGAAATGGATGATCCAAAAGCAATAAAAATAAGAAATCACTCTTGGTTACTTGATGGTAGAATCACAATTGATAGGTTTAAAGAACTCTTTGACATTAATGAGGAATTACCAAATGAAGAAGAAGATGATTTCTCAACAATTGCAGGATTCATACTAAGTTATCTTGAAAAAATACCTGTAAAAGGAGAAAAATTCCATTGGGACAAATATTACTTTGAAGTTCTTGAAATGGATGGAAATCAAATTGATAAAATCTTAATTGATATTGTAGAACCTGAAAAAACCGAAGAAAACACAGAAGATGAAAATGAAGATAAAGAATAATAAAATTCTTTATCTAAATTTTATATTATAAAAAAACTAAACTTACTAAACTATTTCTCTAAAAAAAACTAAACATAATATAAAAAATAAACTTACTAAACTATTTCTCTAAAAAAAAACCAAACATAATATAAAAAATAAACTTACTAAACTATTTCTCTAAAAAAGAGTTTATTTCTAAATTTAAATAAGTATAAATTATTTTAAACTTTCTAAAAAAAAACCAAACATAATATAAAAAAAACTAAACTTACTAAGCTATTTTTCTAAAAAAACTAAATTTTGTAAAATAAGATTAATATTTAAAATTATAAAAAAATAAGAGATTATTTTTTAGCTTTAATATTTTTTGTAGATGATTTAGATTTTGATTTTTTAGACTCTTTTTCAAGTTTTCTTTTATCCTTATTTTTATAGAAGTCATAAAATGCATAAATAACTATTAAAACAAGAATTAAATCAATTAAAATATCATAAGTATGAATATTAAATGAATATTTCTCAATTACAATAACAAATAAAATAGCTAAAATAATTAATAGGAAAATATATTTTCGTTTATCTTTATCCATAAATACACCTAAAATTCAACAACATGAGGTTTAACATCAGGATCATGACTTGCTAATATCTCAATACAATTATCAGCTTTACTTAACTTATTAATATACTTTAAACATCTTAAAGTTCTATCTCTATCATTAACTATACTAGGTAATTCAAATTTTTCCCAAGATTCTTTAGCATATGCAGCATCACCAGTAATAAAAACAAATTTACCATTATTTTTAATAAGAACTCCTGTTGAACCAGTAGTATGACCTGGAAGATATATTAAATTAATTTTACCATCACGGAAAACATCATAAGATTTGAAATAAGGTCCCATTTCACCATTCCAATCAAATCTATCAAAAATAGTATTTTGCCAAAGTTCTTTTATATACCTTCCACCACCATTATTAGCAGATTTTAATTCATCACGAGAAACAAGAACAAATTCAGCATAATCTTGAACTTCACTTAAAGCATCAACATGATCAACATGCATATGAGTTAAAACAATAAATTGTAATTTATTAATACCTAATTTATCTAATTGTTCAGTAATATTTTCTCCTGGTGGAAGTATAGGTTTACTAGCTAAATATCCTTTCATTGGTAAATGTTTTTTATAATCTCCTCTAACAGCTTTAGACCATCCAGTATCCACAAGAACATTACCCCTTGGATGTTCAATTAAATATACTGAGACTGGTAACTTAATTTTATTAGATTTATTTCTAAGTAAACCAGTATAAGCAAAAGGATTTAAAGATTTATTTCTAAATGGTAAAGCTTTATCTACTACAACTTGACCAGTATGTAAAACGTGAACTTTTAATTTATCATCCATAATATCCCTAATATAAACCACTAATAATAATTTAAATCTTTAAATATAAAAATTAAACTATTTTAATTCAAAAAGATTAAAACATATTAAGAAAAATCTCAAAAAAATTAAAATAGAAATAATTTATTTAATAATATTTAAAAAGCAAAATTTTATATAAACTTTAATTATTGTTTAACAATTCAACAATTTCACATGCTTTACATATATTAGAAGAAGTAGGTTCACCACATCTTTCACATTCATATAATTTAGGTATAGAATCTTCAACATCTAAAGATTTTATAAATGAAGATAAAATATTTTCTTTAATTCCAGGATTTTTATTTTCAACATCATTTAAAAATCCTTTAATTTTAGATCTTAATGATAAAGAAGAATAAGGACATTCTGCAAGATGTATATCAATATCATTCATTATAGCCCATAAACCAACTTCTTTTTCAGGTGTATTCCATAATGGTTTTATACGTGGCACAAGTTTAGGATGAATTCTACTAAGTTCTGGTCCAAATTTAGAAAATTTAAGAGTATCTCCACGAGCAAAACTCATAAGAAATGATTGAATTTCATCATCAAGATTATGACCAGTAGCTATTTTATCAGCACCCCAATCATAAGCTGCTTTATTTAGAATATGTCTTCTAAAAACTCCACAAGGAATACATGCACTTTTAAAATTTGTATAAATATCATCTAAATTATATTCAAAGTTATCTTTAAATGATTCTTGTATTAATGGGACATTACATAATTTAGCATTATTTACTGCTGAAGAAATTCCAGATGCTCGATAACCTTCAATTCCTTCATCAACTGCAATGGCAACAAGATCAAAATCAAATCCACATATTTTTCTATAAGAACTTAAAGCATGAAGTGTTAAAACACTATCTTTACCACCAGATAATGCTACTGCAATACGTTCATTCTCATTAACCAAAGTATACTCATCAATTAACTTATAGATACGTTTGAATATTTTTTGATTAAATTCATCTTTATCTATTTTTACCATACTAAAAAATTATCTTTTAAAATTAATAAAATTAATTATTTATTTAATTAAAGATTTAATAGAAAATTTAAAACTTTTATAAAATATATATTAAACTATAAAAATTAACTTTTTAATTAATATTACAATAATAATTTTTAATTAAAAAAGTTTTTAAATAAATTAATTATGGAGAGAATAAAATGATTACATGTGATTTTGCAATATTACCTGTTGGAGCAGATGACACAGAATGTAAAGAATATGTTACTGCTGCTGTACAATCAATTAAAGATTCTGGATTAAATTATCAATTAACAGGAATGGGAACTCAAATAGAAGCAAATAATTTAAAAGAATTATATGATGCAATTGCTACGGCTCAAGAAGAAATTTTTAAAACAGGTATTGGAAGAGTATATACTGTTATTAAAGTTGATGATAGAAGAGATCAAGAAAACAGAACCTTAGATGCAAAAGTAAAAACAGTAAATGATATGTTACACTAATCACTTATAAAATAAACATTTTTTCGTTGAAATCCTTAAATTAAAAAAATAAGAATTTATCTTAAAATTAAATAAATTAAATTTAAATTCTTAAATAGAGGTTTTCAACAACTTATTTTTAAATAAAAACAATATTTATAATCTTTAAAAAAACAATATTTATATAATTAAAGTAGAATTTAAAATATCTAAATAATTTACTAAAATCAGATTCTTGAAATTAAATTTAAGATAAAAATTTCTTTCTAATTTTAAAATAGATATATTAGATAAATAAAATTTTATTAAATAAACTAATTTTTCATATTTTTAAAATTAAAAAATAAAAAAATTCAAAATTTAAAAGCAAAAATATTTAAAATAAACTCATTTTTAAAATTAAAAAAATATTGAAAGAATAAAAAAAAGATGAAAAATTAAAAAAACTAGTAAAAACTAGCTTATAATAACTTTTCAGAAGCTTGTTTTAAAACATCAATAACAGTATCTAAATCTTCTTTAGATAAGCTTGGATGTACAGGAATGGAAATAACTTCTTTAACAACTTTATCAGTAACAGGTAAAGATTGATTATAACCTAAATCTTTGTAAAGTTTCTGATTATATAAAGGAATAGGATAATAAATTCCACAACCAATACCATGATCATTTAAGAATTCAATCCATTTATCTCTATCACCATCTACTTTAATAGTATATTGATGGTATACATGTTTACAACCATCAGCAACTACAGGAGTAGTGATTCCTTTAACATCTTTTAAACCTTCATCAAGATATTTAGCATTTTTAATTCTAATATCATCAAATTTATCAACTTTTTTAAGTTGTGCAAGACCAATTGCAGCTTCAATATCAGTCATTCTAAAATTATAACCAATATAATCATGATGATATTTTACAGGAGAACCATGTGCTCTAAATATTCTAGCATTTTCTGCAATTTCCTTATTATTAGTGGTAATCATACCACCTTCACTTGTAGTCATGTTTTTAGTTGGGTAAAAACTGAAACATGCAACATCACCAATACTTCCAACTTTCTTACCTTTATAACTTGCACCATGAGCTTGACAAGCATCTTCAATTACAAGTAAATCATGTTTTTTAGCAATTTCTAATATTGGATCCATATCTGCTGATTGACCATATAATTGTACAACAACAATTGCTTTTGTTTTATCAGTTATTGCCTCTTCAATTTTAGATGGGTCTAAATTAAAAGTATCTTCATCAATATCAACAAATACAGGTCTAGCACCAACATACAATGCAGCATTTGAAGTAGCAGCAAATGTAAATGGAGTAGTAATTACTTCATCTCCTTTACCAATTCCACATGCTAACATAGTAGTATGTAATGCACTAGTTCCATTATTAGTTGCAATACCATAATCAGTTCCAATCCATTTTGCAAACTCTTTTTCAAATTCAGTAACTTTTGGTCCTTGTGCTATCATACCAGATTTTAAAACTTCAACAACATTATCAATTTCTTCTTGTTCAATAATAGGACTAGCAATATTAATTTTTGCCATTAAATCACCTAAATAATTCATATAGATTTAAAAAATGTATATAATAATTTAATTAAAATCATATAAACTTAAAATACCATAAAAAAATTTATATGAGAATATTTCAAATCATATAAACTCTATAAAAAATTTATATAAATATTATTTTTAAATCATATATAATTAAATATTCTAATATAATTTATTAATAAGATAATATATAAATCAATTTATTTAATTATTAAAATTTTTATAATGTGATAAAATGGATGAAAATATAAATTATGATGAAAGTAATATTAAAACCATTGAAGAAGGATTAGTAAAAATCCAGTTCCCAGAATTCGAAAAAGTTTCATCCGAAGCACCTGTTTTTTATAATCCAAAAATGGAATTTAATAGAGACATTTCAATACTTGCAATACAAACATTTCAAGAACTTTTAAATAAGGATGTAAATATTGGAGATGTTTTTGGAGGAAGTGGAATACGAGGTATTCGTTATAAAAAAGAAATAGATAATATTGGAAACGTTTGTGTAAACGATATTAATCCTTTAGCAAATGAATTTACAAAAATTAATGCTGAAAATAATAATATTGAAATTAAAGAAGATAATTTTGAAATACATAAACATGAAGCAAATATTTTTTTAAGAAATAATGGTGGTAGATTCGATATTATAGATATTGATCCTTTTGGTACTCCAAGTTTTTTTATTGACTCAACAGCAGCATCAATAAAAAGAAATAGTTTACTATGTGTTACAGCAACTGATACTTCTGCATTATGTGGAACATATAAAACACCATGTATTAGAAAATATAATGCTAAACCATATAAAAGTGAATACTGTCATGAAAATGGAATAAGAATACTTGCAGGATTTGTAGCACTTACATTTGCAAAATATAAAAAATATATTGAAATCAAAATGTCTCACAGTACTGAACATTATATGAGAATCTATATGTTAATTAAAAAAGGATCAAAAGCTACTGATGATTCAATAAATGAAAATATAGGTTATATTTCACATTGTAAAAATTGTCTTTATCGTGAATCAACAATAGGACTTGCAACTAGCTTAAAAGATACTTGTCCCATATGTGGTGAAAAATTAATACATGCCGGACCAATGTGGCTAGGTAAAATAGAAGATTCAGATTATATAAAACATATGATAAAACTTCTTAATGTTAAAAAATTAAATACACATAATAAAATTGAAAAATTATTAAAAATATGTGCAGCAGAAGCAGATACAAATCCAAGTTCTTATGACGTACATGTAATTTCTAAAAACCTTAAAATAAGTGCTCCCAAAATTGATAAAACTATGGAAAAACTAGAAAAAAAAGGATACTATGCATTTAGAACTCATTTTAGTCCTACAGCAATAAAAACAGATGCTCCATTACAGGAAATTAAAAAAGTTATTAAAGAATTAAGTAGTACTACTAATAAGTAAACATTCTAAATTCAATTAATTTATTGAAATAAACCGAAAGACGATTATTTTAAATTTAAAAATAAGTAGATTTTATAAAATTAAAATTAAATAAAACATATCTTCTTTAAAGTTATTATAATAAATATAAAAACCAAAATAAATGTATCCTTATTAAAAAAGTAATAAACTAAAAATTTTTATAAATATTAAAAAATTATTTATAAAATACTGAAAAAATTGAAAATATAAATAAAATAAAAAAACACGAAAAATTTCAATAATAATTAAAAATTTAAATATTAAATTGTGAAAACTTATAAAAATAAACTAAAAAACTATACAGTAAACTAATTGTAGTAAAAGAAGAAAAATACAAATAAAATTAAAAATAACAAGAAAATGTCTAATAAAGAATAGATAAACATAAGAAAAAATTAATAAAATACTTTAATATATGAACAAAATAAGAGCATGATAATAAGAAAGATTTATTAATAAATTAAATCAAAATAAAATTATAGATTTTTTAAATTTTTAATAAGGTCGAGGGTTTTTATGAACAAAAATGATACAGATATAATAAAGTTAGATGAAACTGATAAAAAAATTTTAAAAATAATTAATGAGGATGTTAGAGTATCCTACAGACAGATTTCAAGGGATTTAAATATCTCTGTAGGAACTGTACATAATCGTATTGAAAAAATGGTTAAAAGTGGAGTAATTGAAAAATTTTCACCAGTAATAAACCATAGAAAATTGGGATTTGTACTTACAAGTATTATTGGAGTTAAAGTTAAAGGTGGCAAACTTGAAAACTTCGAAGAAAAAATATCATATAATAAAAATGTAGTAGGTATTTATGACGTTACTGGAGAATATGATGCAATTCTTGTTGCTAAATTCAGAGATACTGATGAATTAGACGTATTTATTAAAGGTATGCTAAAAGAACCAGGTGTAGAAAGAACATATACTCAAACAGTTTTAAATGTTGTTAAAGAAGATATGGGTTCAGCAAATATTCTTTAAACACATGATAAAAAATTATAATTAATTTATAATCTTTTATATAAAACTAAATTAAAACTAATTTTTATAAAATTCTATAAACATTCTAAAACT